>JANOCF010001335.1:0-1541 GCA_031412055.1 Holophagales bacterium
GACCGAAACCGAGGGGCTGATCGGCCTCTTCGTGAACGTCCTGCCCTTGCGGATCGACCTCTCGGGCTCCCCCACCTGGACGGAGTTGCTAGCTCGGGTCCGGGCTACGGCCCTGGAAGCGTACGACCACCAGGACGTCCCCTTCGAGAAGCTTGTTGAGGCTCTGCAGCCGAAGCGCGGCCTCGGCCGGACGGCCCTCCGCCAGGCCGGGTTCTCCTTCCAGGACGCGGCCCGCAAGGTGGACCTTCCCGGAGGCGTCTCGGCCCATCCCGTCCCCCTGGACCCTGGCGTCTCCCGATTGGACCTGACCCTCTTTCTCGCCCCCGAGGAGGACGGACTGACCGGCTTCCTGGAGCACAGCACCGACCTGTTCGACCGCTCCACGGCCGAGCGGCTGGCCCAGTCATTCCGGAAGGCGCTGGAGGGCTTGGCATCTGGAGAGGAGCGTCCTCTCTTCCCTGAGGAGCAGATCCGCGCCCGGGCGCCGGAGACCAACCTGACCGAGGGCCAGCTCCTCTTCTGGTTCGCCCACAAGCTCAACCCGGACGTGCAGCTCTACTTCGACCGGGCCACGGCCACCTTCACGATTGACGGGGAAATCGACCCGGCGAGGTTCACAAGCGCCTTCGACCGGCTCCTGGAGAGCTGCGACGTGCTCCGCAGCCGTGTCCGGGAGATCGGCGGCGTCCCTTGGAGGTCCGTGGCCGAGCCGGAGCCCTTCCCCCTGGAAGTGATCGAGCCGTCCGATCCGGACATCTGGATCGAGGAGCGCAGCCAGCGTCCCATGGACCTGGGGGACCGGCTCTTCGACACCGCCCTGCTCCGCTCAGGTGCCTGCTGGGTCTGGTTCCTCAGCATCCACCACCTCGCGGCCGACGCTTGGACCCTGGAGCTGCTGGCGCGACGGCTCTCCGAGCTGTACGCGGGTGAAGAGCCTTCCCGCTTCCCCTCCTACGAGGAGCTCGTCGCGGCAGAGCGGGCGGAGCGCGGTTCGGACCGCACTCGCCGCGCCCGGGAGTACTGGGAGCGGAAGCTCTCCCTGCCCATCGCCGCCAATGCGTTCTATGGCCGGCCCGGCACCACCCGGACCGAGAGACTGACCGCCGAGCTCGGAGCGGAGGCCCGCGCCGCGGCGGCCGGGCTCGGGCTCTTCTCCCCGTCCGTGGTCTTCGTGACGGCGCTGTTCGCCCTGCTCCACCGCCTGAGCGGCGAGCAACGGCTGCGCGTCGGCACCCCCTTTGCCAACCGTCCCGCCCGCTTCCGGGGGACGCCCGGCCTGATGATGAACGCGGTCCCGCTGGGGATCGGGATCGAATCGGGCGAGACCTTCGCCTCGCTCGTCCGCAAGGTCCAGCGGGAGACGATCGAGGTCTCGCGCTACCAGGCCCACCCGGTGCGCAACCCGGCCGGCAACCCGGACAACGGCCGCGTCTACGACGTCTACTTCAACTACCAGAGCGTGGCCTTCCGCGAGCTGTGCGGCCTGCCGGTGCGCTTCGAGCTGCTCCACTCCGGCCACTCGCTGGACCACCTGGACCTCC
>JANOCF010001336.1:0-3561 GCA_031412055.1 Holophagales bacterium
GTCGGCGTAGAGGATCGCCCGGCCGTTCAGATTGCGGGCGGCGCGGCCGACGGTCTGGATCAGCGAGGTGCCGCTGCGCAGGAAACCCTCGCGGTCCGCGTCCAGAATCGCCACCAGCGAGACCTCGGGCAGGTCGAGACCCTCGCGCAGGAGGTTGATCCCGACCAGGACGTCGAACTCGCCCCGGCGCAGGCCGGTCACGATCGCCACCCGCTCCAGCGTCTCGACGTCGCTGTGCATGTAGCGGACGCGGATCGCCAGCTCGCTCAGGTACTGCGTCATCTCCTCGGCCATCCGCTTGGTCAGGGTGGTGACCAGGACGCGCTCCTTGCGCTCGATCACCTTGCGGATCTCGCCGATCAGGTCGTCCACCTGCCCCTGCGCCGGGCGGATCTCGATCACCGGGTCGAGCAGGCCGGTGGGGCGGATCACCTGCTCCACCACCACGCCGCCGGTGCGCTCCAGCTCCCAAGGCGCCGGGGTCGCGGACACGTAGATCCGCTGGCCCATCCGTTCGTCGAACTCCGGGAACGTGAGCGGGCGGTTGTCCAGCGCCGACGGGAGGCGGAAGCCGAAGTCGACCAGCGTCTCCTTGCGCGAGCGGTCGCCGTGGTACATGCCGCGCACCTGCGGGACCGTCTGGTGGCTCTCGTCCATCACCAGCAGGAAGTCGTCGGGGAAGTAGTCGAACAGGGTCGGCGGCGGCGCCCCGGGTGCGCGGCCCGAGAGATGGCGCGAGTAGTTCTCGATGCCGTGGCAGTAGCCGATCTCCTGGAGCATCTCCAGGTCGAAGCGGGTGCGCTGCTCCAGGCGCTGGCGCTCCAGGAGCTTGCCCTCGGCCTCCAGCACCGCCAGGCGGTCCACGAGCTCGATCTTGATCCCCTCGATGGCCCGCTCCAGCTTGTCCTTGGGCGTCACGTAGTGGGTCCGCGGGTAGACGGCCATGCGGTCGACCTGCTGCACGGCCTCGCCGCGCAGGACGTCGAAGCGGCTGATGCGCTCCACCTCGTCGCCGAAGTACTCGACCCGGATGCCCAGCTCCTCGTAGGCGGGCAGGATCTCCAGCACGTCGCCGCGCACCCGGAAGCTCCCTTGATAGAGATCGAGCTGGGTGCGCTGGTACTGCATGTCCACAAGGCGCTTGAGGGCCTTGTCCATGCCCTCGGTGTCGCCCTGCTGGAAGAACTGCAGCATGCCGAAGAACGCCTCGGGCGAGCCGAGGCCGTAGATGCAGGAGACCGAGGCCACGATGATCACGTCCCGGCGCTCGAACAGCGACTTGGTCGCCCGCAGCCGGAGACGGTCGATCTCCTCGTTGATGCTGGTCTCCTTCTCGATGTACGTGTCCGTGGCCGGAACATAGGCCTCGGGCTGGTAGTAGTCGTAGTAGGAGACGAAATACTCGACCGAGTTGTGCGGAAAGAAGCTGCGGAACTCCTGGAAGAGCTGCGCGGCCAGGATCTTGTTGTGGGAGAGGACCAGCGTCGGCCGGTTCACCGCCTCGATGAGCTTGGCGATGGTGAAGGTCTTGCCCGACCCGGTGACGCCGAGAAGCACCTGCTCGTTGTCGCCCCGCCGGACGCCCTCGACAAGCTGCTGGATGGCCTCGGGCTGGTCCCCCTGAGGAGTGAAACGCGAAACGACCTCGAATCCCGACATGGCCTGATTGTAAACGCGGAAGCCGGGAGGATTGTTCCGGTCAGGGGCTCGCAGGCTGGATCCCCGCCGTGTCCTCCAGCGCGCGGAGCAGCTTGAGCGCGTCCTCGCGGGTGATCCTCCGGCCGGGCCGGCCGAATTCCATGAGCTGGGAGTTGAGGGCCTGCGCCTTGTTCGGATCGGCCTTGTTCTGCCCGATGGCCTCGGCCGCGGCGTCGAAGGCGTGATCGAGGCGCTGCCGCTCATCCTCGGTCAGGTCCGGCGGGAGCTGGGCCACAACCTGCTGCTCCAGGCGGTGGAAGACCCACTGGACCAGGTCGGGCATCTTCACCACGAGCACGACCGCGGCGATGCCGAGCAGGATGAGCAACGCGCCGCAGCCGATCAGCAGCGGCTTTGTGCGCGAAGGGCCTCCTCCACTCCGGGGCTGTCCGGGATGAAAAGGTGAGGCGGGAGTCGAGGGGGGTTCCATGCCAGCCTCCGTTGGGTTCTCGTTCGATCCTCTTTCTACCACAGGCTTCCCTATAATGGGGGCGTGCGACACGACCCCAAGTACGACCCGATGCCCAACAGCTCCGAGCGCACCCCTCCAACCGTTCCCCCGGCGCGGCGGCAGCCTGGCCGTTCCCGGATGTTCCGCTGGCTCGTGCCCCTGCTCATCGCCCTGCTGACAGGCGCCGTCGCGGGTGTGGCCGTGGCCGCCGCCATCCACATGCCGAGAGTCGACGCCCTGGTCGACTACACCCCGAGCCTGGTAACCCAGCTCTACGACCGCACCGGCGCGGTCTTCGCCACCTTCGCCCGCGAGCGCCGGGTCCTCCTCAAGGACGGGCAGATCCCGCCCATCCTCCAGCAGGCGGTCCTCGCGTCGGAAGACAGCAACTACTTCCAGCACGGCGGCATCGACGCCCTGGGCATCGGCCGCGCGGCCCTGGCCGACCTGCGCGCCGGCAAGGTGGTCGAGGGCGCCTCGACCATCACCATGCAGCTCTCCCGCACGCTCTTCCTCAGCCGGGAGCGCACCTGGCGCCGCAAGGTCGAGGAGGCCTTCCTCGCGGTCGAGCTGGAGAAGAACTACAGCAAGCAGCAGATCCTCACGCTCTACCTGAACCTGGTGAACCTCGGCCACGGCAACTACGGCGCCGAAGCGGCCTCGCGCTACTACTTCGGCAAGCCGGCTTCCAAGCTCACCCTGCCCGAGGCGGCGACGCTGGTCGGCATCATCCCGGCGCCCAGCCGCTACAGCCCGTACCGCACCAAGGAGCAGGTGGTGAAGAACCGCAACCGCGTTCTGCGCCGCATGCTGGAAGAGGGCTACATCCAGCGCCAGCAGTACGAGCAGGCGGTCGCCCAGCCCATGCTGGTCGCCCCCCAGCAGACCGAGAAGATGTTCGCACCCTACTTCTCCGAGGACATCCGCAAGTACCTGGAGACCAAGTACGGCGCCACCACCCTTTACCAGGGCGGCCTGCAGGTGAGGACGACCCTCGACCGCCAGATCCAGGCGGACGCCGAGAAGGCCGTGCGCTCCGCGCTCCTGCGGTTCGACCACCGCCGCGGCTGGCGTGGCGCCATCGCCAAGTTCGAGGACCGCGACCTGGACACCCAGGAGCTGCCGACCTGGGGCCGGGGCAAGCCGGTGGCGGGACGCTGGTACCAGGGCCTGGTCCTCGAGTCCGGCGCGTCCACGGCGCGGGTCAAGATCGGCGACGAGGTCTACACGCTGGATGCGAAGGGCATGGCCTGGACCCGGCGCACCTCGCCGAGCAGCGTGCTCAATCGCGGCGACGTGGCCTGGTTCCGCCTCGACATGCCTGAAGAGGCAAAGAAGAAGGCAGGCGCCGCGGATGCCAGAGACGAGACCGCAGCGGTGCCGGCCGAGCTCAAGCTCTACCTCGAGCAGGA
>JANOCF010001337.1:0-1704 GCA_031412055.1 Holophagales bacterium
GCCTGGCTCGACGCTCCGCGCTGGCTGCCGAACTGGGGGATGAACATCCTGGGGGTGATCTACCTGCCCCTGTTCTTCCTGGACCTGATGGTGCTCTCCCGGGGAAGGCTGCTGCAGCCGGTCCTGCACCTGATCCTGTTCGCGCTGCTGGTCAAGCTCTGCTCGCTGACCCGGGAGCGGGACAAGTGGCAGTCGGCTCTCGGCATCTTCTTCCTGTTCCTGGCCAGCATGGGCACGAGCGTCCATCCGACGATCGTCCTCTACCTGGTCGCGTTCCTGGCGCTGTCGATGGTGATGCTGACGCGCTTCGCGTTCCTGCACGTTCTGGCCGGGTTCGGCCGCGAGGACCCGGAGATCGCCCGCATCCCGATGCGCGGCTTCATGGTCGGGTCGGTGGCGGCCACGATCCTGCTGGCGATCCCGCTGTTCGCGTTCCTGCCGCGCGTGCCGTCTCCCTACATCGTGGGACGGGGAGCGGGGCTGGGTCAGACGATCGAGTCCGCGGGATTCTCGGACGAGGTGACCCTCGACTCGATCGGGCAGATCCGCAGCAGCCGCGACGTGGCCATGCGCCTTGTGGAGGAGGGGACCCTCAACCCGAACCGGGAGATGCGCTTCAAGGCGGCAGCCTACGACATCTATCAAGGCGGGACATGGCGCCGCTCGCCCATGCGGACGGTCCTGAACCGCGGCACGGGAGTGCGTTTCTGGCTGGCGAAGGGGCAGAAGCCGAGCCGGTGGGCGAAGATCTTCCTGCAGCCGCTCCACAGCCGCAGCGTGCCGCTGCCGGTGGAGACGCTGGTGGTAGAACCGCAGGTGACGACGCTCGGCATCGACGAGGGTGGCGCGGTCTCGTTCCTGAACTACCCGCTCGACCTGGTGGAGTACCGGGTAGGGCTCGTGGACGGTCCGGTGATCACCGCCGAGGAGCCGTCGGGCACGCCGTCCGACCCTACGCTGGAACTCGCGGGCGTGACGCCGCGCATGGCCGGCCTGGCCAGGCAGGCCATGGGCTCGGGCACGGCCCTGGAAAGGGCCTCCAGTCTGGAGGCGCACCTGATCCAGGACTATGAGTACACCCTGGATTTCCGTGGACGTTCGGCCGCCAATCCGATCGAGGACTTCCTGTTCCGCTACAAGAGCGGGCAGTGCGAGTACTTCGCATCGTCCATGGTGCTGCTGCTGCGCTCCCAGGGGATCCCGGCGCGGCTGGTGACCGGCTTCCTGGGCGGCGAGTACAACCCGTTCGAGGGCTACTACATCGTGCGGGACAGCAACGCCCACGCCTGGGTGGAGGCCTGGCTGCCGGGAGAGGGCTGGCGGATCTTCGATCCGACGCCGCCCGCCGGCCGGCCCACGGGCGAGGAGGTGGGCGCGTCCCTGCTGATGCGACAGGCCTGGGACTTCGTGGTGTTCCGCTGGGACCGCTACGTCCTGACGTTCGGCCTCTATGACCAGCTCCGCATCTTCGGCGGCCTGCGCCAGATGTGGTCGGACTTCTGGCGGGCTTTCGACGGCAAGGAGGAAGCGGAGAAGGTCGGCCCGGGTCCGCTACAGACCGAGATCGAGGAGGTGGCGGCGGAGGAGTCAGGTCCGCGTCTGCCGGACATCCCGCTGCCGCTCGCGCTGGGTCTGACCCTGGTGGCGGCGGGCGCCTTCGCTCTCTATCTCTACCTGAAGCCGCCCCTGACCGCGACCGCGGCC
>JANOCF010001338.1:0-1944 GCA_031412055.1 Holophagales bacterium
CGCTACGAGGACCCGGCCGGCGCTGCGGGTAGGGTAGGTGAGGTGATCGTCTTCGGTCTCGATGACCTGCGCGCCGATCGCGGAGGCCATCTCGCGCACCCGTTCCAAGGAAGTAATGTGGTCCGCCCGGCCATGGACAAAGGTAACTTTCGGACCAATGTGGGCCAGGGGAACAGCGACCGGCTTCGTCAGGACAATGTTGCGCAGCGTCCCATTGAAAGACTCCCAGGTGTGTAGCAGCGCTTCGCGGGAGAGCTCCGGCGGAACGTCCGTCATGACGCGGGACAGGATGCGTGCCAGGAAACGCCGGGGTGTAGCCTCGTGCAGCTTGCACGCCTCCCGCGCGAGGATCGGGTTCAGGGTGAAGACACCCCCCATGGAGGACATCACGCGGATGTGCTCCCGAGCCTCCCGCTCGTCGGCGAACACCGGCGTGCCCAGCAGGAACAGATGCTCCACCTCGCCGGGATGTTGCGCCGCGTAGTTGGCTGCGAGCAGGGTGCCGAACGAATGGGCGACGAACGTGACGCGGCGGGTGGCGCCTTGGGCAACCAGTGTCCGGCGAAGGGCGCCGAGGTGGTCATCAAGCGTGTACTCCACGTCGGGAAGAGGAGAGCGGCCAAAGCCGAGAGCATCGATAAAGATCAGCCGGCGCGTGTTCGACAGGGAATCGAAGGAGCCTTGCCAGAAATGCGTGGTCGCGGGCAGGCCGGCCAGGAACACCACCGGCTGTCCGCGGCCGAGGACCTCCGTATACAGCCTGTCTTCGAGGTTGGCGCGCTCAGCCCGCAGGCGGCGCACACGAACGGCCGCCACCCCTTCGATCGCGGCCGCCGCCGCACCGATAGACAGGGCGATCATTCCAAGGGACTTCAGCCAACGATTCTGCATGGCTGCCTCACTTTTTCACCGGAAGGCTTCTCCCCTTCCAGATTGCAAAGATCGCCGGATAAACGGTCAGCTCCAGCAGAAAAGAGGTCGCGAGACCTCCCACCAGCGGAGCGGCGATGCGCTTCATCAGGTCGGCCCCGGTGCCCGTCGACAGCATCACCGGCAAGAGGCCCACCATGTCGGTCAGCACGGTCATCAGCTTGGGCCGGATGCGCTGGGCGGCTCCCTCCACAATGGACTCCCTGAGGTCGGCGAAGTCGTTCAGCCTTCCCTCCTTCCGCCACTGCCGATCCGAGATCGTCAGGTACAGGAGCATGACGACCCCGGTCTCGGCGTCGATCCCGGCGAGCGCGATCAGTCCCACCCAGACGGCGACGCTCAGGTTGTAGTCCAGCAGGTAGAGCAGCCAGACCGCGCCGATCAGCGAGAAGGGGACCGCGAGCAGCACGATCCCGGTCTCGACGATCGAGCGGGTGTTCAGGTAGAGCAGGAACACGATGATCAGCAGGGTCACCGGCACCACGACCTTCAGCCGCTCCTTCGCCCGCTCGAAGTAGGTGAACTGGCCGGCCCACTCGATCCGCACCCCCGGCGGAAGCTTCACCTCGCGGCCGACGACGCTCCTCGCCTCCTCGACGTAGTCGGCGATCGGCCGGTCGCTCACGTCCACGAAGACGAAGCCGACCAGGCGGCCGTCCTCGCTGCGGATCATCGGCGGACCGGTCTCGAAGCTGATCCGGGCGACCTGCGAGAGGGGGATCTGGGCGCCGGCCGGGGTGGGGACCAGGACCCGGCCGAGGAGATCCTGCGGCTCGTCGCGCAGCTCCCGCGCGTAGCGCACCGAGATTGGATAGCGCTCGCGCCCCTCCACCGTCCGGGAGACGTTCATGCCGCCGACGGCCGAGGACACGACGGCGTTGACGTCGGCAACGCGCAGTCCGTACCGCGCCGCGGCTTCGCGGTCGATCGTGATGTCGAGATAGAGGCCGCCCGCCGCCCGGTCCGCGAAGGCGCTGCGGGTGCCCGCGACGCCGGCAACCGCGCGCTCGATGC
>JANOCF010001339.1:0-1610 GCA_031412055.1 Holophagales bacterium
GCGCGACAACGTCCTGGTCTTCACCGAGGACTACATCGGCCGCGACCTGGCCGAGCTCGCCAGCTACTTCAACGGCTCGCTGCGCATCGACCCCAAGGAGTTCCGCCAGCGCTTCGACGACATGGCGCGCTGGCACTCCGCGCAGCTCGCGTCCGACCGCGACCTGCGGAGCGTGATCGCCAACCTGCTGCGCATGGAGCCGCCGGCCGACCCGCGGGATCTCCTGATCCGGCCCGGCTACGTGGCCTACCTCTCCACCCTCAAGGCCTACAACGCCAACAAGCTGCTGACGCCGCCGCTGGTCCAGGTCTGGGAGAGCCTGCTCCTCAAGCTCAAGGAGTTCGAGCTCTGCCACAGCTTCCGCAAGAGCCTGATCCCGGTGGAGATCCGGGATGGCGCCGTGATCGCGCGGGAGCTCCCCGGCGGCCGGGCTTCGGGAACGGGTCCGGTGCGGCTGTCCTATGCCACGCGGCCGCTGGACTTCCTGGAGCCCTGGGTGGTGGACCCGCGGGTCGAGCGTTTCGGGATGATATATGACATCAGCGACTTCTCGGCGACCCTCTCGGTGCTGCACCGGGCGGGCGCCGAGAGCCAGGACGACGCCTTCCGCAAGATGTTCCGCTTCCAGCGGCGGATCAACCGGCTGGCGCTGGCCCATCGGGTGAAGCTGGAGAAGTACCTGGGCGACGGCGCCTTCTACTCCTGCCGCGAGGCCGTCAAGCTGCTGATCTGCTCGCTCCAGATCCAGCGCCTCTACGACGAGGCGTTGCGCGAGGGCTTCCCCTTCGACCGCGGCATGCGGATCGCGCTCAACTACGGCTCCTACCGCCTGATCCCGATGGGGAGCGGCCGGCCGGGCGAGCAGGAGCGCTACGAGTTCTTCGGGCCGGGCCTGGTCGAGCTGTCGCGCCTGACCACGGGCAAGGGGACGCAGGAGATCGACGAGGTCAAGACCATGCTGATCGCGCAGGGCTTCTCCTCCACCCAGGTGCACGATTTCTTCGCGCCGCTCACGGAGAAGAACGTGGACGTGGTGGACAAGAAGGAGGAGTCGCGGCGCTTCTACGCCTACCTGAACCGCAACGGCACGCTGCACAACAACGGCATGGTGGCGACCGCGCCCTACATGCAGCGCCTGCAGAAGGAGCTGGGCACGAAGCGCCTGCTGCGCGGCTCGGACGGCGAGCGAGTCTACGTGGTGCTGGAGATCGAGGACGCCGGCGACACGATGTCGATCGGCTTCCGCAAGCTCGGCCTCGCCCAGGTCAAGGGGCTGGAGAAGTTCCCGATCTACGAGCTGGTGGACGGCCAGGAGCTGGACCCGGGCACGTACCAGGAGATCCAGGACGAGACGCTGGGCTCGGCGCTCGAGCGGGAGTTCGCGAGCAGCGCGCTGAGCCGGATGTAATTGATCCCATCCCCCCTCTCCCCGACCCTCTCCCCCGTGCCGGGGGAGAGGGAGAATCCTGCCCTCTGATACGCTTCGTCCTCCTGTAAGGAGGAACCCCATGGACTCCGTCCTCTGGCAGAGCGATCTCCCCGAATACGGCCCGCCCCGGCGCGGCAAGGTGCGGGACGTCTACGACCTGGGCGACACGCTGCTGATCGTC
>JANOCF010001340.1:0-3936 GCA_031412055.1 Holophagales bacterium
CAGGTCCTCCAGAAGCTGAAGACGGCCAGGTCGCTGTTCGGGACGGCGAAGGGGTAAGGGGCGCTAGAGCTATCGCCTTGAGCGCTCTTCCACAATTACTTCTGCGACTGACTCCTGCAACTCAATGCTTTGTCGGCTTTGGAGGCGTTGTAGAAGTTCCTTTCGGCTCGGCCGCTCGACCAAAGGCTTGAGCGCCGCCCGTGCTCTGAGTCTGCGGTATAGCTCCGCGGGAACGTTTCGAACCTGGATCCTTGCCATTAGGTGTCGAGCCTAGCCTTTGCGCAGCTTATGTCAATCCCTGCTCTGAGATGGTGCTGCCCGAGACGGGTGTAACATCCTCGCCGCAAACTCTCCCCATGCCCTTGCGTAAACAGAGGCGAGGCAAGGTGTGGGTCCAGGGATGGGTGGAGCCTCTTCCAGTCCGGAGGGACAACATGACTTCCAGCCTCGAAGTGAGGGAAGTCCGCAAGAGCTACGGCAAATTCGTGGCGGTGGACGGTGTGTCGTTCTCGGTCCCGGAGCAGGGCAGCATCTTCGGCCTGCTCGGACCCAACGGCGCGGGCAAGACGTCCACCATCCGCATGATCATGGACATCGTCCCCCAGGATTCGGGGGAGATCCGTCTCTTCGGCCGCCCGCGCGGCTCCGAAGAGCTGCGCCGCGTCGGCTACCTGCCCGAAGAGCGCGGCCTCTACCGCAAGATGAACGTCGTCGACCAGCTCCTCTTCCTGGGCGAGATCCACGGCCGCAAGCGCCGCGATCTCCTCCCGGCCATCGACCGCTGGCTGGACCGGGTCGACCTCGGGCAGTGGAAGAAATCCAAGGTCGAGGAGCTGTCCAAGGGCATGCAGCAGAAGGTCCAGCTCATCGGCACCCTTCTCCACGAGCCCGAGCTCCTGATCCTGGACGAGCCGTTCTCCGGCCTCGATCCCATCAACCAGGAGCTGTTCCGGGACCTCTTTCTGGAGCACCGGAAGCAGGGCCGGACCGTGGTCCTTTCCACCCACGGCATGGAGCTGGCCGAGCGCATGTGCGACCACATCTGCCTGATCTCCCACGGCAAGGTGGTCCTCACCGGCGCCTTGCGCGACATCAAGCGCCGGGTGGCCGGCAACGCCTACGTCCTGGTGGCCGAGGGCGACCTGGGCCGCGTCAAGGACCTCCCCGAAGTCGAGCAGGCCCTGGTCCAGGACGGCGTGGTCAAGCTCCTCCTGCGCCCGGACGCCGAGGGTCCCGAGACTTTGCGGCGCATGGTCGAGTTCCTGCGGGTTCACGAGTTCCGCTCCGAAGAGCCGGAGCTGGAGCAGATCTTCCTCAAGGCGGTGCGAGATGCGGCCTGACAGAATCAAGATCATCGCCCGGCGCGAGTACGTCGAGCGCGTCAAGAGCAAGGGCTTCTGGATCGGCACGGTCCTGTTCCCGCTGTTCGCCGTGGCCATGACGGTCCTCCCGTCCCTGTTTCTGGCCAAGGCGAGCACGACGCACCAGGTGATCGTGGTCGACACGACAGGCCGGGTGGCTCCCGAGCTGCGCGTGGAGCGTCCTGAGACCAGGCGGTCTTCCGGCCCCTTGAACGAGCCTTTGAACGAGAAGAACGCGGAGCTCCGGATGTCCCGCGTTCAGTTCGTCATCGAGGAGCCCCGGCCGGACCGGGCGGCGCAGGATGAGAGTTTGAACCGCCGGGTGCTCGACAAGGAGGTCGACGCCTGGATCCGGATCGGCCCCGAGGTGATCGCGGGCGAGCCCGTCGAATATCACGGCCGGAGCACCTCCAACTTCATGACCCAGGAGAGGCTGGAGCGCCGACTCTCCGAAGCCGTGCGGCGGGTGCGCCTGGCCGATGCCGGGTTCGATCCCGACAAGGTGGGCGACCTCTCGGCGCCGATCGACCTGCGCACCATCAAGGTGTCGGAGGGCGGCAGCCGGGCCGAGGGCGGAGCGGCCGGCTTCATCCTTGCCTACATTCTCTTCTTCATGCTCTTCCTGGGCATCCTCATCTGGGGCCAGCAGGTCATGAACGGGGTCCTGGAGGAGAAGGGGACGCGCGTGGTCGAGGTCCTGGTCTCCTCGGTCAAGCCGTTCGAGCTGATGATGGGCAAGCTGACGGGGATCTGCCTGGTCGGCCTGACCCAGTTCGTGGTCTGGATCACCACCCTGGTCGTCGTGACCACACCGGGCCTGATCGGCGCCATGGCCACCATGCCGGCCGGCTTCGAGATCCCGACGCTCTCGCCGCTGGTCGCGATCCACTTCCTCCTCTTCTTCGCCCTCGGCTTCATGATCTACGCCAGCTTCTACGCGGCGCTGGGCGCGGCGTTCAACAACATCCAGGAGGCGCAGCAGGTGGCCGGGACCATGAGCATCCTCTTCGCCGTGCCCGCCATCCTGATGCCGATGATCATCAACGACCCGTCCTCGACCACGTCGCTGGTGGGCTCGCTCATCCCGCTCTTCACCCCGGTGCTGATGCCGCTCCGCATCGTGGTCGAGACGCCGCCGGCCTGGCAGATCCTCCTCGGATATGCCCTGTCGATCGGATTCCTGTTCCTGATGGTATGGCTCTGCGGCCGTATCTACCGGGTGGGCATCCTCATGTACGGCAAGAAGCCGACGATCCCGGAGCTGGTGCGCTGGCTGCGGTACTCGTGACCGGGGCTCCGGACCTGTAGACTAGCGCCGTGCACGTGCGTCCGACTTCCCGTCCGACCTTTGGCGGAGGAGGCCTCGGCGGGTCCATCCCCCGCGACCTCCTCTTCATCGCCGGCGCCCTGCTGGTGACGGTGACTCTTTCGTCCTTCCGGTCGACGGCGTGGATTCCCCAGCTTCTGACCATCACCCCGGACGTCTGGCAGCGGGGCTTCGTCTGGCAGCTCGCCACCTATCTCTTCGTGGAGAGCAACGGGCCGAGCTTCTGGTTTGTCATCAACTTGATCCTGCTCTTCCTCTGGGGACGGGATGTCTTCCAGGGACTGGGCAGGCGGCACTTCTGGCGACTGCTGCTGTTCGCCGCGATCGGAGCGGGCCTGCTGGCCGCGCTGGTGGACATGGGGATGACCCTGTCCGGCCTCCGGTCGACCCCGTACCCGTTCGCGCTGATGCGGAACTGGGCGCTGCTCGCGGTGCTGCTGGCCGCCTGGGCGCGGGCTCATCGCGGGGCCACGGTCCTGTTCATGTTCATCCTGCCGATCGAGGCCGGCTGGTTCGTGGGCCTGGAGCTGCTGATGGCCTTCCTGGGCCTCCTCACGACCCGGGACGTGGCCGGCTTCGTGGGCGTCTGCGCGTCGATCGGGATCGCCTGGTACTACATCGGCCGGGGCGGCCGGATCGGCCTGAGCAAGCGCGACATGCGCGAGTACCGGCTGCGGCTGGAGCGCTGGTGGATCCAGCAGAAGCTCAACCGGGCCAAGAAGAAGCGGGGCTTCCGCGTCATCCCCGGCGAGAAGGACGCTCGGAGCGGCCGCGGTCAGGGCGGACGAGGTGGGCAGAGCGGCAGCCGCGATCCCTGGGTGCACTAGGTCTCTCGAATACTCATCCACTCCAGCCTCTCCTTCATGCGCTCCACGTGGGTGCCGGGCCTCGCGGCCCGCTCAACGATCGCGGGATCGTCGAGGGCCGGTAGCCACCGGGCCAGAGCGCCCAGATGGCGTCAGCGATCAGCTTGGGAGGGGAGACGGTTGGTAGAGCAACTGCGCGGGAATTGGAACTCTGTCATCGCTTGGCTGGAGGTCCTGGTCTGGGGCAAGCCCGCCGAGCAGAGAGTCACTGGCGCCCGTGACGGGCAATGAGCTCGCGAACAGCCGGCACCAGCTCCGTGGGGATCTCCATGACCGTCTGGGTCCGGTCCTCGAAGGCGGCTTCATCCTCGGCTACCGCCTCGGCCTCGGTCTGCTCTTCGTAATGAGCCAGAACCTGGCGGACCCGCTCCTCGTTCCAGCC
>JANOCF010001341.1:0-1968 GCA_031412055.1 Holophagales bacterium
CGCGAGCACTTCCGCCAGCCCTGGGGATCGCCCGAGGCGCCGACCACGGACCGCATGGTCTTCGAGCAGATCGTGGCGCGCCACAGCCTGGCGCCGATGCCCGCGGGCGATCCGGGCCTGACCGGGCTCCACCTGTTCCAGGACGCGACCGACATCAACTTCCTGCGCGAGCGCGCCGAGGCCAACGGCTACGAGCTGATCTTCTCCCGCGGCCAGGTCTACTTCGGCCCCATGCGCCTGACGGGCGAGCCGCAGCCCACGATCATGGTCTATGCCGGACCGGCCACGAACTGCCTGAGCCTGGACGTCCACGCCGACGGCCACCAGCCCGAAAAGATCGGGTTCCAGGTCGCCGGACCCGAGGGCAAGGAGGTCGTGGAACGGAAGGTCGAGCCCGATCTGACCCTGCTCGGCCCCGAGACCGCCGCGGGCGGCGGACCCGGGCTCAACGAGTTCCTCTGGCGCGTGCGCCGGCCGGGCACGATCGACGAGGCCGAGATCACCGCGCGCGCCAAGGGCCGGATCAACGAGCTCTCCATGCGCGTCAAGGCCGAGGGCGAGCTGGACGGCACGCTCTACGGCTACGTGCTGCGGGTCGGCGAGCTCGTCGCCGTGGACGGCATCGGCGACAAGCTGAACGGGCTCTATTACGTCGACACCGTCAAGCACAACTTTTCCACGGACGGCTACCGGCAGTCCTTCACCCTGCTGCGCAACGCTTACGGCGACAACGTGCCGGCGGGCGCCGGCGGTCTACTGGCCGGGGTTTCGGCCTCGATCTCGTTCTAGGAGGCCGGCATGCCGGAACACGATCTGCTCGAAAAGGTTGTCAAGGATGCCCAGCGGAAGTTCTACGGCAAGTACCGGGGCTTCGTGGTGGACAACCAGGACCCGGAGAAGCTCGCCCGGCTCAAGCTCATGGTCCCCTCGGTGATGGGCGACGTCGAGACCGGCTGGGCGCTGCCCTGCGTGCCTTTCGGCGGCCTCGCCGGGCACGGCTTCTTCATGGTCCCGGAGATCGACGCCCAGGTCTGGGTCGAGTTCGAGGAGGGCGACCTGCGCCATCCCATCTGGACCGGCACCTTCTGGCAGAAGGCGGGCGATCCGCCGGCCGAAGCGACCGAGGGCGACGGCACCAAGACCCGGCTGCTCAAGACGCCCGGCGGCCACGTCCTGCGCTTCGACGACGAGGCGGACAAGGAGAAGTTCCAGCTCCTTCATCCCGGCGGCAGCGAGATCGCGATCGATGAGAAAGGAATTCTCACGCTGACCGACTCCGGCGGCTCCAAGGTGACGCTCGACGCCGACGCCGGAAAAGTGATCGTCGAGGACTCCAACGGCAACACGCTCACCATGGATTCGAGCGGCACCGTGGTCGAGGACAAGAACGGCAACAAGATCGAGATGGCCGCGGCGGGGATCAACGTCGAGGGCCAGAAGATCGTGGTGAAAGGGACGCAGGTCGTCCTCGGCGGCGACGCCGGCGAACCGATCATCAAGGGCCAGAGCTTCCTCACCCTGTTCGCAACCCATATGCATCCGACCTCGGCGCCCGGCGCTCCGACCGGCCCGCCGATCCCCCAGGGAGAGATGTCCAGCCTCTCCCAGAAGGTGATGACAGCATGAGACGCCTCGCGGATCCTCCCTATCTCGCGTTCCCCTTCCGCGTCGGCGACAGCGGTCCGGAGCTTTCCGACCGCAGCCGCCACCTGCGGGAGCAGATCGAGCAGGTGCTGTTCACCAATCCCGGCGAGCGGGTCTTCCGGCCGGATTTCGGCGCCGGCGTGAAGACGCTGATCTTCGAGCCCAACACCTCGCCTTTGTGGACGATCACGCGCAAGCGCCTGATCGCTTCGCTGGCGGAGGCGCTCAAGGGAGAGGTCGATCCCCGGAGCCTCACCATCGACGTCGCGGGCGAGGAAGAAAAGGTTTTCGTCACCATCTCGTACACCCTGGCGACCCTCGGCC
>JANOCF010001342.1:0-8428 GCA_031412055.1 Holophagales bacterium
GTGGCTGGAGGTGGCGCCGGGAGTAGCCTGGATCAACGGCTACGCCTCCACCGAGGCCACTGTCACAGCCCTGACCTACGAGCCGGGCGTGGCCGATATCGAGCGCCTCCGCACGGCGCAGCGGGTGCCGGTAGGCCGGACGATCATGAACTGCCGCGTCTACGTCGTGGATGCCGCGCTGGAGCCGGTCCCGGTCGGTATCCACGGCGACGTCTACATCGGCGGCCCTAACGTCTCCCGGGGATACCTGGGTTGGCCTGACCGGACCGCGGCCAGCTTCATCCCCGATCCGTTCGCCGAGGAGCTCGGCTACGGTCCCGGCCAGCGTCTCTACCGCCAGGGCGATCGCGGACGCTACCTGCCGGATGGAACCGTGGAGTGCGTAGGGCGCTCCGACTTCCAGGTCAAGATCCGCGGCTTCCGCATCGAGCCCGGCGAGATCGAATCCGCCCTCGCCCGTCACCCGTCCGTGCGCGAGTGCATGGTTCTCGTTCACGAGGAAGCGCCGGGCGACCGCCGCCTCGTGGGGTACGCGTCTCTCGATCCGGGACGGCCAGCCACGGCGGAGGAGCTTCGCGCCTTTCTGCGGGAGTCGCTGCCGGACCACATGGTCCCGTCGGCGCTGGTGACCCTGGACGCTCTTCCTCTCAACGTCAACGGCAAGGTGGACCGCAAGGTCCTGGCCCGTCGCGCTCCCGCGCCGGTGCTGCGGGCGTCCGAGTCGGAAGCGCCGCGGACGCCCGTGGAGGAGGTGGTGGCCGGCGTCTGGGCCGAGCTGCTCCGCCGCGACCGGATCGGGGTGGAGGAGAGCTTCTTCGACTTGGGCGGCCACTCGCTCCTGGCCACCCAGCTCGTGGCCCGGCTGCGCGAGGCCTTCGGCGTGGAGCTGCCCCTGCGTGTCGTGTTCGAGGAGCCGACGGTGGCCGGCCTCGCGGAGGCTGTGGAAACCGCTCTCCGGGCCGCGGAAGGGCTCCAGTCTCCTCCCATCCTGCCCGTACCTCGCGGTGGAGCTCAGCCCTGCTCCTTCGCCCAGCAGCGCCTCTGGGTGCTCGATCAGCTCACCCCCGGGAGCCCTGCCTACAACATGCCGCTCGCCGTGCGCTTGCGCGGTGACCTGGACGTGGCGGCTCTCGGACGGAGCCTCGAGGGCATCGTGCGCCGGCACGAGGCGCTCCGCACCACCTTGAGCACCGTGGGCGGACAGCCCGTCCAGGAGATCCACGATCCCGCGCCAGTACCCATGAGCCTGTCGGATCTCTCGCATCTCTCCGAGCCGGCTGCCGAGGCGGAGAGGCGGATGGAGGAGGAGGCGCGTCGGCCGTTCGATCTCATCGCAGGGCCGCTCCTGCGCTGTCACCTGCTCCGGCTGGCCGCGGACGACAACGTGCTGCTCGTGACGATGCATCACGTGATCTCCGACGGCTGGTCCCTCAACGTATTCCTGAAGGAGCTGTCGGCGCTCTATCGAGGGGAGTCGTTGCCCGAGCTGCCTGTCCAGTACGCGGACTACGCGGTCTGGCAGCGCGGCTGGCTGCAGGGCGACGTGCTGGAGCGTCAGCTCGCGACCTGGCGGAATCGCCTGACCGGTGCGCCGGTGGTCATCGAGCTGCCTGCCGACCGGCCCCGGCCGCCCGTGCAGACATCGCGCGGCGGCCGGCAGACCGTGGAGATCGACGCGGAGGCGGTGCGGGGGCTGCGGGCGCTGGCCCGCGGTCGCCGGGCAACCCTCTTCATGGTTCTCCTCGCGGGTTTCCAGTCGCTCCTCTCACGGCTTTCGGGCCAGGACGACGTGCTGGTGGGCACTCCGGTGGCGGGACGCACCCGACGCGAGCTCGAGGGCCTCATCGGCTTCTTCGTCAACACGCTGGTTCTGCGGACCGATCTTGCCGGGCTTCCGACGTTCGCCGGACTGGTGTCGCGGGTCCGCGAGCGTGCCCTGGAGGCCTACACCCACCAGGACGTGCCGTTCGAGCGGCTGGTCGAGGAGCTGCGGCCGGAGCGCCACCTGAGCCACAACCCGATCTTCCAGGTGCTCTTCGCGCTCCATCAATCCGATGGGGCGGAGGGCGGCTCTCTGTCCATGCCCGGGCTGGCGCTCTCCTTCCCGGCGGTTGACAATCGGACCTCGCGCTTCGACCTCGCATTGTCCTTGAACGAGGGCGGGGACGGGCTGCGCGGCCACCTGATCTACAACGCCGACCTGTTCGACGCCGCCACCGTGGAACGGTTCGCCTGCCACCTCGAACACCTGCTCGCGGCCGCGGCCGCCGACCCGGAGATGGTGGAGAAGGACCTGCCGCTGCTCTCGCAAGCCGAGATCGGACAGCTCGTGGAGAGCTGGAACGACACGGCGGCCGGGATCCCCGCGGAAACCGTTCATGAGCTGATCGAGAGGGCGGCGGCCCGCCGCCCTGCCGATCTCGCGCTGGCGGGAGAGCCTGGCGAGCGCCTGACCTATGGGGAGCTGAACGCCCGGGCCAACCGGCTCGCCCACCGGCTGCGGAGCCTGGGCGTGGGGCCGGGATCGGTGGTGGGCCTCTACCTTCAGCGCACCCCCGCGATGGTCGCGGCTCTCCTCGGCGTGCTGAAGTCCGGCGGCGCCTACCTTCCCCTGGATCCTACGCACCCGCGGGAGCGTCTGACCTGGGTTCTCGAGGACAGCGGCGCCACGGTGGTGATCACCGACCCCGGGTCCGAGCCGCCGCTGCCCGAGGACGGGGTGCCGCCGCGGCTCCTCACCCTGGAGGCGCTCTCCGAGGGACGCGACGAAAACCCGGCGCCGCTGGCCGGGCCGGAGGACATGGCCTACGTGCTCTACACGTCCGGCTCCACCGGCCGGCCCAAGGGGGTCGAGGTGCGCCATCGCGGGATGGTCAACTTCCTCGCCTCCATGGCTCGGGAGCCGGGTCTCGTCCCGAACGACGTGCTCGTGGCCGTCACCACGATCTCCTTCGACATCGCCGGCCTGGAGCTCTGGCTGCCCCTGTCCGTGGGCGCCCGCGTGGTCCTGGCGGGCCGCGACGAGGCCGCCGACGGCGCGCGTCTGGCGAGGATTCTGCGCGACCATGGCGCCACCGCGCTTCAGGCCACGCCGGCCACCTGGCGCCTGCTGCTCGACACGGGCTGGGAGGGCTCACCACGCTTGAAGGCCCTTTGCGGAGGCGAGGCCCTTCCACCCGAGCTGGCGGCCGCTCTGCTTCCCCGGGTGGGCTCGCTGTGGAACGTCTACGGACCGACCGAGACCACGGTCTGGTCCACCCTGCGGCGGGTGGACGACTCCTGGGACGGCGGCATCGTGCCCATCGGCCGGCCGATCGCGAACACGGCCGCGCACCTCCTGGACCGGCGTCTCGCGCCGGTGCCGATCGGGGTTGCGGGAGAGCTCTACCTGGGCGGCGAGGGACTGGCCCGAGGCTACCTGCGCCGGCCGGAGCTGACCGCTGAGCGATTCATCCCCGATCCGTTCGGCAGTGCCGGTGCCCGGCTCTACCGGACCGGCGACCTGGTGCGGCGGGTGCCCTCGGGCGAGCTCGCCTTCCTGGGCCGGGCCGACCATCAGGTCAAGCTGCGCGGCTTCCGGATCGAGCTGGGAGAGATCGAGTCGGTCCTGGAGAGGCACCTGGCGGTGCGCCAGGCCGTGGTGGGCGTCCGCGACGACCTTCTCGTGGCCTGGCTCGTCTGCGCGGAAGCGACTTCGCCCACCGTGACCGAGCTGCGCGATTCCCTGCGGCGCGAGCTGCCCGACTACATGATTCCCGGGATCTTCGTGCAGCTCGACGCCTTCCCCCTGACGCCGAGCGGCAAGGTGGATCGCAAGGCCCTGCCCGCGCCCGACGGTGCCCGGCCCGAGCTAGAGGGATACATAGAGCCGCAAGGGCCGGTGGAAGAGAAGCTGGCGGCGATCTGGGCCGAGGTGCTGCGAATCGAAAGAGTCGGGGCGCGGGACAGCTTCTTCGAGCTGGGCGGCCACTCGCTGATGGCGACCCAGGTGATGGCGCGCGTGCAGGAGACGTTCGGCGTCGACCTGCCGCTGCGCGAGATGTTCGAGAACCCGACTCTGGCCGCACTGGCGGAGCGGATCGTCCAACGTGAGCTGGAAAGGGCGGACTCCGATCTGCTGGCAAAGCTGCTGGCCGAGCTCGAGGGCCAGGCTGTATAGAACTCAAGGAGACGACGATGCAGGACACCGAGATCACAAAGCGCCTCGCCGAGCTGCCGCTCGAGAAGCGCATGGCCCTCTTTCAGGAGCTCCAGAAGCAGAAGGAACGCGCGCTGCCCGTCGAGACTGCGCCGATCCCGCACCATCCGCGTACGGACGGCGGCGAGTACCCGCTCTCCTTCGCCCAGCAGAGGCTCTTCTTTCTCAACCAGTACGAGCCGGAGAGCGCCGAGTACAACATCCCGCACGGCTTCCTGATGCGCGGAAAGCTGGACGCCGACGTCCTGCGCCAGGCCTTCGACGGCGTGGTGGCGCGCCACGAAACCCTGCGTACTACCTTCAAGACCGTGGACGGTGCGCCGGTGCAGGTCATCGCCGAGAACGGCTCGGTGGCCATGCCGCTGGTGGACCTGCGCGACCGGCCCCAGGATGAGCGCATGGCCGAGGCCATGCGCCTCGCGACGGAGAACGCGGGTAAGCCTTTCGACTTGGCCCGCGGACCGCTGCTACGCGCCAAGCTGTTCCGGACCGGGGACGAGGAGCACCTCCTCTACCTGGACGTCCATCACATCGCCTGGGACGGCTGGTCCCAGGGGATCTTCCTGAGCGAGCTGCGGGCGCTCTACGACTCTTTCCTGCAGGAGGATCCCTCGCCGCTGCCCGACCTCGTGGTCCAGTACCTGGACTACGGCCTCTGGCAGCGCAACTGGCTCCAGGGCGAGGTCCTGGAGCGCCAGCTCTCCTACTGGGCCCGGCAGCTCTCCGGCGTGCCGCCGCTGGAGCTCCCCTGCGACCGGCCGCGCCCCGCGATCCGCACCCACGCCGGCACGACGGCTGCCGTCTTCCTGTCGCGTGAGCTGGCGGACGCCCTGCGGCGGCTCGCCCAGAGCGAGGGGGCGACCCCGTTCATGCTCTACTGCGCCGCCTACCGGGCGCTCCTGCATCACTACTCGGCGCAGGAGGACTTCGCGATCGGCACCCTGATCGCCAACCGCCGCCGCCCCGAGGTGGAGAAGCTGGTGGGCTTCTTCGCCAACACCCTGGCGCTGCGCACCGACCTGTCCGGCGACCCGAGCTTTCGCGAGATCCTGCGCCGCGAGCGAGCCACGGCCCTGGACGCGTTCTCGCACCAGGACCTCCCCTTCGAGAAGCTGGTCGAGGAGATGAACCCGCCCCGCGATCTGTCCCGCACGCCGGTCTTTCAGACCATGTTCGTGCTCCAGAACGCGCCGCCGCCCCGCGAGGAGGGGGGGAAGACAGGGCTTTCCATGCGGCTCGTGCCCGTGGACAGCCGCACCGCGAAGTTCGACTGCATGCTCTACCTGACCGAGGGAGACGAGGGGGTGCGCGGCTTCCTCGAGTACAACACCGACCTCTTCGAGCCGGCTACCGTGGCCCGCCTTCTCGGCCACTTCCGTGCCCTGCTGGAGGGGGTCGTGGCCGATCCGGACCTGCGTCTCTCCGAGCTGCCGCTCCTGCCAGAGAACGAGCGGCGGCGGATGCTGTCGGAGTGGAACGCGACCGCTGCCGAGCTTACGGCCGGAGAGACCCTCCACGGCCTGTTCGAGCGCCGGGTGCAGGAGAACCCGGAGGCGGTCGCCCTGGAGATGGCAGGGGAGCGGATGACCTACGCCGAGCTGGACGCCCGTGCCAACCGACTGGCCCGTCATCTCCGGCGTCTTGGCGTCGGCCCCGAGGTGCTCGTCGGCCTCTCCATGGAGCGCTCCCTGGACATGGTGGTGGGCCTGCTCGGCATCCTCAAGTCGGGCGGCGGCTACGTCCCCCTCGATCCCGAGTATCCGAAGGAGCGGCTGGCCTACATGATCGAGAGCTCGGGCCTCCCCGTGCTCGTCACCCAGTCGGCGCTCGCGGAGACGCTGCCGGCGCACACCGCGATAGTGGTCGCCCTGGACAGCGCATGGCCGCAGATCGGCACCGAGGATCCCTCGGCATTGGAGGACGGGGCCGAGCCCGGGAACGTGGCCTATGTCATCTACACCTCCGGCTCCACGGGCCGTCCCAAGGGAGTCCAGATCCCTCACGCGGCCGTGGTGAACTTCCTGCGCTCCATGAGCAAGAGGCCGGGCCTGGGCGCCGGCGACACCCTGTTCGCGGTCACCACCCTCTCCTTCGACATCGCGGGCCTGGAGCTCTACCTGCCGCTGGTCAACGGCGGCAAGGTGGTGCTGGTCTCCCGCGACGTGGCGCAAGCCGGCGAGGATCTCGCCGAGGCCATCGCGAAGGCGGGCACCACGGTGATGCAGGCCACCCCGGCCACGTGGAGGCTCCTCCTGGGCGCCGGCTGGAAGGGCAATCCGGGGCTCAAGATCCTCTGCGGCGGCGAGGCCCTGCCCGCCGATCTGGCCGAGCAGATCCTCGAGCGGGCGGGGGAGCTGTGGAACGTCTACGGCCCGACCGAGGCGACGATCTGGTCGACTCTCCTCCAGGTGGAGAAAGGCAACCGGATCTCCATCGGCCGGCCCATCGACAACACCCAGATCTATCTGCTCACGCGCCAGCTCGAGCCCGTGCCGATGGGAGTTCCGGGCGAGCTGCACATCGGCGGCGCCGGCCTCTCCCGCGGCTATCGCGGCCAGCCGGCCATGACCGCCGAGCGCTTCATCCCCGACCGGCACTCGGAGCGGCCGGGCGCGCGCCTCTACAAGACCGGCGACCTCGCCCGCTGGCTGCCGGACGGCACGCTGGAGTTCCTCGGCCGGATCGACCACCAGGTGAAGGTGCGCGGCTACCGCATCGAGCTCGGCGAGATCGAGGCGGCCCTGGCGCAGCACCCCGACCTTCGCCAGTCCGTGGCCATCGTCCGGGAGGACTCGCCGGGAACCCGGCGCATCGTGGCCTACATGGTGCCGGTGGAGCCGGTGGAGAAGCAGCCGGCGCCATCCGTCTCCGATCTCCGCGCATTTCTCAAGGAGAAACTGCCAGAGTACATGATCCCGGCCCTTTTCGTGCCCCTGGAAGCGCTGCCTCTCACGCCCAACGGCAAGGTGGACCGCCGCGCCCTCCCCGTGCCGGACAAGTCGCTCCTCGCCAGCGCCCGCGAGTACGTGGCTCCGCGCGATGAGAAGGAGGAGACGCTGGCGGCCATCTGGGCCGAGGTGCTCGGTCTGGAGAAGGTGGGCGTCCTCGACGACTTCTTCGAGCTGGGCGGCGACTCTCTGCTGGTCATCAAGGTCGTGTCCAAGGCCAACAAGGCGGGTCTGGGGGTCACCACCAAGCAGCTCTTCCAGAACCGCTCGATCGGCGAGCTGGCGGCCGTTGCGGGGACGAGCACGATCCTGGCCGAGCAGGGCGCGGTCGTGGGCCCGATCCGCTTCACCCCGGCCCAGCGGCACTTCCTGGAGTTCCGCCACCCGAACCCGAGCTGGCACTCCCTGGGCAACCTGCTGCGCCCGCGCGACCGCAAGCTTAACCGCGAGGCCCTGCGCCAAGCGCTCCTCGCGGTGGTCAACCAGCACGACAGCCTGCGCGCGCGCCTCGTCAACCTGGAGGACGGCGACTGGCAGCTCGTGCTCGACGAGCCGTGGACCGAGGTCCCCTTCATCGAGGTGAACGTCTCCAACGTGCCCCTGGACCGGAGACCTCGCGTCATGGGCGCCGCCGTCGTCGACCTCCTCACGACGCAGAAGATGGAGGCGGGGAGGCTGGTGCGCGTGGCCGTCTTCGAGACGGGCGACGAGGACGGGGCGTCCTTCTACCTCAACATCCAGTTCATGGCCGCGGACATCGGCTCGTGGGCCATCCTGCTCGACGAGCTCGACGGGGCCTACCGCCAGCTCTGCGCCGGCGAGCCGATCCAGCTCCAGCCCAAAGGCACCTCCGTGCGGCAGTGGTCGGACCGCCTGGCGGAGAGGGCGGCCAACATGCCGCAGGAAGAGCGGGCTTACTGGCTCGAGCGCCAGGTCCGGGAGCATCCGCCTCTGCCCAGGGACTTCCCCGAGGGGACCAACTACTGGGACTCGGTCAGGCAGACGCGCTTCGACATGACGGAGGAGGAGAGCCGGCTGCTGCTCCAGGAGGTGCCGCGCGCCTACGGCGTGCAGATCGACGGCATCCTGATGACGGCCATCCTCCTGGCCCTCGAAGGCTGGACCGGCCAGCGGAGCATGGGCTTCCAGGCCGTGGGCCACGGCAAGGAGGCGCTGTGGGACGACATCGATCTGACCCGCACCATCGGCTGGTTCAACATCATCTTCCCCGACGCCGTGGACCTCGGCGACTCGAAGACCCCCATCGAGTCCCTCCGGGTCG
>JANOCF010001343.1:0-3198 GCA_031412055.1 Holophagales bacterium
GCGCGAGAGCAGCCCCTGGAACGCGGCCAGCAGGGTGATGAAGAGGGTCGCGCCGCGACGCCGGCCGAAGGTCTCCAGGACGCCGACGGACACCTCTGGCAGCCCGAAGGCGAGGCTGGTGCCGCGGAAGGTCTGCACCGCCGGCCGCGGCCGGTCGGAGGGCAGTTCCAGAGACCCGAGCCCCTCCAGGCGCCTGCGCCAGTGATCGACCAGGCGCTGCCGCGCCTCACCCTGCAGCCACCGCCGCTGCCACGCCGCGAAATCGCCGTACTGAATCGCGGGCTCCGGCAGGGGCGACGTCCGGCCGTCGAGGGCCGCGTCGTAGAGGGCCGCCAGCTCGCCGGCCAGGAGGTCCAGCGACCAGCCGTCGGTGACGATGTGGTGCTGGACCAGGATCAGCTCGTGCTCCTCCGCGGCCTGCGTCACGAGCCGGGCGCGGAGCAGCGGACCCGCGGTCAGGTCGAACGGGCGGACCGCCTCGGCCCGGGCCAGGCGGAGCGCCTCGGCGTGGCGGACAGGCTCGGGCAGGCCGGCCAGGTCGATCCGGGGCAGGGATCCAATCCCCTCCGCGACGACGATCTGCACGGGCTCGCCGTCCACCTCGGCGAAGCGGGTGCGCAGCGACTCGTGCCGCCGTACCACCCCGGCCAGCGCCGCCTCCAGGGCGTCAGGCCGCAGCGGACCGCGGAGGCGCACGACAGCCGGCAGGTGGTAGGCCGGGCTGCCGGGGTCCAGCCGGTCCAGGAACCACAGGCGCTGCTGGGCGAAGGAAAGAGGGTACCGCTCGCGCGGGCCGCCCGCCTGGAGCGGCGGCGTCGGCGCGGCGCCGCCCCGCAGACGCTCCTCGATCCGCCGCGCCAGCCCCTCCACCGTGGGGCTCTCGAACAGGTCGCGCAGCGGCACTTCCAAACCCAGGTCCCGGCTCAGCCGCGCGGTCACCCGCGCCGCCGTCAGGGAGTGGCCGCCGAGGTCGAAGAAGCTCTCGCGGAGACCCGCCCGGCCGGTCCCCAGGACCTCGCGCCAGGCGCCGGCAATCAGCTCCTCCAGGGGCGTGCGCGGCGCCGCCGCAATGTCGGTGGAAATGGCAACGTCCGGCTCCGGCAGGGCTCGGCGGTCGATCTTGCCGCTGGAGGTCCGGGGCAGGGCCGGCAGCGCGACGATCGCGGCGGGCACCATGTAGTCCGGCAACCCGGCCCGCAGGAACGCGCGCAGCTCCGCGGCGTCCACCGCGTCTGCGACCACGTAAGCGGCCAGGAGGAAGGCCCCGGTGTCAGCCGGGCGGGCCGGCCACGCGACCACCACCGCCTCGCGCACACCGGGATGTCGGGCGAGCGCCGCCTCGATCTCACCGGGCTCGACGCGGAAGCCGCGCAGCTTCACCTGGTGATCGGCCCGGCCCCGGTACTCCAGGCTTCCGCCGGGCAGGAAGCGCGCCAGGTCGCCGGTCCGGTACAGGCGCGAGCCCGCCGTCCCCCGTGGATCGGGCAGGAAGCGCTCGGCCGTGAGGTCGGGACGCCCGAGGTAGCCGCGCGCCAGGTTGTCGCCCGCGAGGCAAAGCTCGCCCACGGCCCCCGGCGGGACCGGGCGCAGCGACGGGTCGAGCAGGTAGACACGGGTCCCCGGCCACGGACGCCCGATGGGAATCTCTGCCGGTCGCGGCGCGCTTCCGGAGTCCTCGTGCGAGGTGGCGACCACCGTGCCCTCGGTCGGCCCGTAGGTGTTGACCAGCCGCACCCCGGGCAGGCGCTCCCGCCACCCGGCCCAGCGCTCGGCCAGCGCCTTCTCGCCGCCGATGATGACCAGCCGCAGGCCGGCCGGTGCCGTGAGACGCTCTTCGGAGAGGCCCGCGGCCAACTCGTGCCAGTAGGCCGTGGGCAGGTCGAGCACGGTGATGCCCTGGCGTCCGGCGCTCTCCAGGAACGCGGCGGCCGAGCCGGCCAGCTCCCCTTCCCGCAGCACCAGGGTGGCGCCGCTCGCCAGTGTGGGATAGATCTCCTCGACGCTGGTGTCGAAGGCCAGCGACGCGAACTGCAGCATCCGGTCGCCCGGCCGGAGGCCGTACCCGGCCGCGGCCCGGCGGGCGAAGCGCGACAGCGAGCCGTGGCTCACCACCACGCCCTTGGGCCGGCCGGCAGAGCCGGACGTGTAGAGGATGTAGGCCGCGCCGTCTAGCGAAACCCGGACCGGAGGCTCTTGCCCTTCCGGCGGCACTGTCTCCAGGAAAACCCGCCGGCCGCGGTCAGGAATCCGCGCGGCCACCCGCTCCTGGGTGACCACCACGTCCACGCCGGCATCGCCCAGCATCAGCTCCAGGCGCTCCCGTGGAAGCGTCGGGTCCAGGGGCAGGTACGCGCCGCCGGCCAGCAGGATGCCCAGGAGCCCTACGATCATCTCCGGCGAGCGCTCCATGGCCAGACCGACCGGCACCTCGGAACCGACGCCCAGCCCGCGCAGATGAGCGGCGAGAGCGGCAGCCCGGCCGATCAGCTCGCCATAGGTCAGCTCCGTTCCACCCGCTACTACGGCCACGGCATCCGGCGTGCTCCGGGCCTGCTCCGCGATCAACTCGTGAATGGGCAGCTCCGGTACGGCCGGATCGTCGCCTGCGTCTCCGATACCGCTCCACTCTCCGAGGAGCTGGGCGCGCTCCGCCTCGGCGAGCAGCGGCAGGTCGGCCAGGGGCACCGAGGGATCGGCGAGCGCGCCCGCCAGCAGGATCGTGAAGCGCTCCGCCAGGCGCCGGGCCGTGGCCTCGTCGAACAGGTCGGCGGCGTACTCCAGGGAGGCGAGCCAGCCCGCGTCCGTGGCCACCACGTCCAGCGACAGGCCGGTCTGGGCCGCGCCGCGGTCGACCGTCACGGGCGAGAGGCGCAGCCCCTCCAACACCGGCAGGGCCACGGGCGCGCCCTGAAACGACAGCATGGCCTGGAACAGCTCCCCGCGGCCGGCCACGCGCTCCGGCTGCAGCGCCTCGACCAGCTTCTCGTAGGGGAGGTCCTGGTTCGCGAAGGCCTCGACGGTCCGCTCCCGGGCGCGGTCCAGGGCAGCGCGGAAGGGCTCTTCGGGCGACAGCTCCAGGCGCAGCACCACCGTGTTGACGAACAGCCCCACCAGCCGCTCCACCTCGGAACGGTTGCGCCCCGCGGCCGGCGAGCCCACGGCCAGGTCGGCCTGGCCGGCGTGGCGGTGGAGCAGGGC
>JANOCF010001344.1:0-5563 GCA_031412055.1 Holophagales bacterium
GCGATCAGCACCGTTCCGTCCGCCAGTGCAGTGACCGTGTGGGCGGCCCTCGGGACGGTCAGGCTGCCCGCGGAGACCACCCGCCCGTACGGGGCCGGAGCCTCGCCAGCGGACAGCTCGGCCCCGTGCTTCGGCTCGGACCGGCAGGCCGCCAGAGTCACAAAAACCAGAGAGATGGCCAAGAGTTTGCGTGTTCCCATGGGCACAAGTATGGTGGATCTCCCACCTTTTGAAAGGAGCCGAACTGATGAAGCCTTCGTCCTTCGCAGTCGTCGTTGTCTCCACGCTGTGTCTTCTGACCGCGTCGCAGGCCCTGGCCGCCGGTCCCTACCAGGTCACCGGTACGGCGGTGAGCCACGACCGCAACCTGGTGCGCACCGAGTACACGGTCCAGGCCGGAGCCCACCCGCTCGACCGGTTCAAGATGACGCGGCTGGTCAAGGACGTGCCGCCGTCCGCGCTGCGCGGCTCGATCCTCCTCCTGTTCCCGCTCGGCACCACGTTCGCCTTCTACGAGCAGCGGGACCCGGACGGCGCCTTCGGCTCGTCCATCGCCGAGTTCTTCGCCCTGCGCAACTTCGACGTCTACGGCTACTCGCCGCGCTTCGAGGGGCTGCCCGCGGGGGGCTGCGAGGCCGGGCTGTTCGACTGCTCGGTGATGAAGAGCTGGAACATCGAGTCGATGACGGACGACATCGCCTTCATCCGCTCCCGGATCGAGGAGCTTCATCCCGGGACGAAGATCGTGGCCGGCGGTGCGTCCATGGGCGGCATCCTGGCGACCGCGGTCGCCGACGCGGCCCCGGAGGACTACGACGGCGTCATCCTCTGGGAGGGCATGCTCTCCACACCGGCCCCCGAGGTGCGGGCGCTCAACCAGGGCTACTGCGCGGCGGTCGAGACCCAGCTCGCGGCGGGCGCGAGCTTCGATCCCTTCCTCGGCGTCATCCGCGAGGCCGTCCGGCTCGCCAAGATCAACCCGTCCGGCCTGACGCCGATCCCGCTGTTCCCGCCGTTCCTGACCAACCACCAGGTGCTCCTGCTGGCGTTCACCACCCCCAACCCCGGTCCGGTGAGCATGCCGACCCCCGGCTACATCCAGATGAACGGCAGCCTGGCGGAGGGGCGCTTCTTCTTCGCCTCCGAGGCCCGGATCTACGAGAACATCATCGAACGGTTCGTCAACTACACCCCGGTGGTGATCGCCCGCGACGTCTCCTGCTCCCTGGCCGGGACGGAGACGAAGTACGTGGACAACCTCGGCGCGTTCCACGGCTCGGTGCTCGTCATCGGCGGCGGCCGGGGCTTCGGACCCTACCTGGACGACCAGCTCGCTCTGTTCACGGGCACGGCGGACAAGACTCTGCTTCTCAAGGAGGCCTTCGGCCACATCGACCACTTCATGACGCCGGATCACCGGAAGTACGTGGAGCGACCGATCTACGAATGGGCCCTGAGGGTGTTCGGAGAGGACTGATCCGTGTCAGATTAGCAGGGCAAAGGAGGAGGTCTCATGCACCGCAAAGCCTTCCGGGCAGCTTTTGCCCTGCTGCTGCTCCTGCCCTCTCTGTGTTTTGCCGTCAACCTTGAGGCCGACCGTCTCGCGGAGGTGGGCAAGCTCTGGGGGACGGTGCGCTACCTCCATCCCTATCTCGCCTACAAGGACATCGACTGGGATGCCGCCCTCGTGGCGGCCATTCCGCGTGTCCGGGAGGCGAAGACACCGGAGGAGTACCGGGCCGCGGTCCAGGGCATGCTCGACGTCCTCGGCGATCCCGTCACCCGGGTGCTGGAGCCCGCGCCGGTTCCCACTCCAAAACCGGCGGCGGAACAGGAGCCGAAGCTCTTCCGCAAGGTCGACGACGGCGACGGCGGGGTGCTGGTGATCGATCTCGCGAAATACGTCGGGGCGACCAGTCCGCGACAGGGGTATATGGCGCGGCGGGAGCTCAAGCCTGAGCTCGAAAAGGCCGCCACCGTGATCCTCGACTTGCGCGGGGTAGATCCGGGAGTCGGCGTGTTCTACGCGGGCTCCATGCTGGAAGCGCTCACCGGCAACCTGGTCGGACGGCGGGTTCAGGCGCCCGCGCATCGTTACCTCCTTCACTCCGGCTACCGTCCCTCGGAGGGAGGCTCCTCCGGCGGCTACTTCTCCGGGTTCATCACCCAGGCCTCGGAGACCTTCGAGCCCGGCCGCGGCGTGTCTCCGAAGCGGCTCGTCTTCCTCCTCGACGCAACGATGCCCGTTCCCGCGGTGGCCCTGGCGCTGCAGGCCGCCGGCGACGCGCGGCTCGTCTACGAGGGCAGGAACTTTGAGGAGTCGGCCGTAGCGAGCCGCGTCGTGGACCTTGGGGAGGGGGTGAAGGCCAGGGTCCGGGTAAGCGAGATCGTCCCCTTCGCGGGTTGGAGGGGAGCGCGCGCCGACGTCGCGGTTCCGAACGGTGCTTCCGACAAGGCTTTCGAGGCTGCCGTGGCCGAGACCCGCAAGCAGTGGGCTTCCTTGGAGGCCGCTCCGGCCGTCCAGACCCTGCCCGACGCGGTCTACCGCGCGGACAAGACCTACGCGGAAATGCTGGAGCCCGGCCTCGAGCACCGGCAGCTCGCCGTGGTCCGGGCCTGGAACGTCATCCACTGGTTCTATCCCTACCTCCACCTGATCGGCGACTGGGACGCGGTCCTGCCCGAGTTCCTGGCCCGCATGGAGGAGGCGAAGACCGGCCGGGACTACGCGCTGGCCGTTGCCGAGATGATGACCCGCGTCGCGGACGGCCACACGGGTGTCGGCGGCCACCCCGAGCTCGACAAGCTGTTGTACGAAGGAGCCACTCTGCCCATCCAGGTCCGCTGGGTGGAGGGGGCCGCGGTCGCGGTCCAGGTCGCCGATGAAATCAAAGAGAAGGGGATCGAGGTCGGGGATGCGATCGTCGCCGTGGAGGGCGAACCGGTCGAGGCCCGGATCGACAGGGTCAGCCGCTTCGTGACCGCTTCGACCCGGACGTCGCTGGTGAACAGGATCTGCTCGCAGTTCCTGCTGCGCGGCCCGGCCGGTCCCGTGACGCTGAAGATCCAGAAGCTCGACGGAAGCACCAGAGAGTTGAGCCTGACGCGCGATCCCAAGCCGTCCCCGCCTCCCGCGGACCAGGGGGAGGTGGTGCGCATCCTGCCCGGCAACCTCGGCTATGTCGACCTGACGCGGCTTTCGCTCGCCGAGGTCGATGGCATGTTCGAGACGCTGAAGGGCACCCGCGGCCTGATCTTCGACATGCGGGGGTATCCGCAGGGAACAGCCTGGGCGATCGCGCCGCGGATCAACACCCGCAACGCGAGGATTGGCGCCCAGTTCCGCCGCTCGCTGGTGACGGCCACGTCGGAAGAGGAGGCTGAGTCCGGCTTCTACTTCGCGCAGCCGCTGCCCGATCTGCCGGAAGGGGTCTCCAAGTACACCGCGCCTACCGTGATGATCATCGACGACCGGGCCGTCAGCCAGTCCGAGCACAGCGGGCTGTTCTTCGAGGCGGCCAACGGCACGAAATTCGTGGGCACGGCCACATCCGGAGCCAACGGCGACATCACCAACTTCAACCTGCCGGGCGGGATCTGGGTCGGATTTACCGGGCACGACGTCCGGCACGCGGACGGCCGCCAGCTCCAGCGGGTCGGGCTGATTCCGGACGTGGAGGTCGCCCCGACCCGGGCCGGCCTCAAGGCGGGCCGGGACGAGGTGTTGGAAAAGGCGGTGGAGGTTCTGGAGACGGAAATCGGGAAGGCGGGGGCTACCCCGTAAAGTCCTTCCGCGTCAGGTTCCCGCGAGAACCTTGCCCAGGCTCTCGCGGCGGGTACCGGGCGTCTTCCCCAGGACCGCCAGCAATCCGGTAAGGCTCCCGTGCTCCGGGAGCGGTTGCCGGATGATCCGGAAGGGTTCCCGAAGCACGCGGGGTCCCTGCCGCGGCATCCGGGAAGGATGGCGAGGGATCGGAGCGGCTGCCCCGAGATCGGGAAAGAGTCCCGGACGATCCGGAAAGCCTGCCGCAGAGCGCGGCGCGGCTGCCGGACGAAAGGAAGGACTTTCGGAAGGCGCGGAGCGGTTGCCGGAAGACCCGGAAACGTTTCCGGGAGCTCCGGGGAGGCTTCCGCAAGACCCGGCGAACCGGCCGGACCATCGGAAGGCTTGCCTGACGACCGGCAGAGGGCTCCGCAAGACCGGGAGAGGCGTCCTGAAGGCGCGGAGCGGACGCCGGAACGCGCCGGGCGGACGCCGGAAGGCGCGGAAAACGCTCTGGCAGAGGGACGACGGGGCCGGATGCCCCGGAGCGGGAGCCGCATCCGAGGGGGAGAACTCCAAGAAGGGGGGAGGAAACCCCCGGCCTCTCACTTTCCAGACAACGTCTTAGAATACCGCCCGACCCGGAGGTGCTCATGAACGTCCGCGAAGCCACTGAATCCGATGCCGCTCGGCTGGCGGCTCTCTCGACTCAGCTTGGTTATCCCACGACGCCGGAGCAGGCCGTGGAGCGGCTGCGCGCTCTCCGCAAGCGGCCCGCCAACGAGATCCTGGTGGCCGAGGAAGGCGGCATCGTAGTCGGCTGGCTGCACGTCTGCGTGATGCACTTCTTCGAGTCGCCCCCCTTCACCGAAATCGGAGGGTTGGTCGTGGCCGAGGCGTGGCGGGGGCAGGGAGTCGGCAAGCTACTCGTGCAAGAGGCCGCGCGCTGGGCCGCGGAGCGGGGCTTCCAAAAGCTTCGGGTTCGCAGCAATACGACCAGGACCGATGCTCATCGCTTCTACGAGCGCGAGGGCTTCCGCAAGGTCAAGACGCAGGTGGTGCTCGACCGGGATCTGGTAGAAATGGTGGACAAGAAAGTCTAAAGTGTCGTCAGGTGCGATCCAACTCGAGATGGACCTGTTCCATGTTCTGGCAGACGGGCCTGCTAGTCCTTTGGACCCTGGCTGGCGGAATCGTTACCGGAGCCCTTGCCGCTCCGGTAGCGGAGATCGTCGTTGTGGGGCAGGTTCGAGGGAGCGCGGGTCCGCTGGCCCAGGTACGGGTAGAGCTTCTTCCCTTCCAGAGTCTCTATGAGAGGGGCCGGGCCATCCTGGGGGAGCCGGCGCCATCCGCGAAAGCGGGAGGCCTGAGCGACGCCGACGGCTGGTTCCGGGCCGTAGCCCCGGATAGCGGGATGTGGCGTTTGGTGGCCACTGCGCCCGGCTTCGTCCCGATGGAGTACCCCCTCGCGCCGCTGACGGACGAGGTAGACGTGCCGGCCGTCGATCTGCCTCGGGACACCGGCCTCCAGATCCGGGTACTCGACGAGAAGGGAGGTCCCATAGCCGGGGCGCAAGTTCTCGGCAGTCCCTTCCGGCCACGGGATACCTCGACTCCCTGGACACCTGAATGGGAGCCTTCCGAGCAGCTCCGGGTGACGGACGCCGACGGACGCGCTCTCCTGCCGGCCGGGAGCAGTGCCCTTCGTGTGGAGGTGCGGGCTCCGGGTTTTCAACTCGTGGCGGTTTCCGGAGTGCGGCAGTCGCGCCTGGACATCGGGCTCGTTCGTGCTCCCGAGCA
>JANOCF010001345.1:0-3224 GCA_031412055.1 Holophagales bacterium
CGGCCGCGGCCTCCGGTCGATCCTCGCGGCATCCGTGAGCGATCCCTCGACCACGCATCTCGACGCCGAAGTCCTGCTCACGAACCTCTTCCTGACGATCCTCGTGATCCTGTTGTTCGCAGTCACCTCGTACATCTTCAACAGCACCATGGATGAGAACCGCGCCACGATCGTGGGTTGGCGCGAGCGACTCGCGCAGTTCTTCTGGCCGGTCGCCACCCCGCTGTTCGCCGTCGATCGCGGCCTCAAGGGGGCGGTGGCGAAAGCCAGGCTGACGACGTTCTCACGGGTCGCCGTCGTGCTGGTTCTGAGCGCCGTGATCTACGGCTTCCTCGACCCCGAGTTCGGCCTGAACGCCCCGAGCGTGGTCCTCTTCTTCGGCCTCCTGATCGGCCTCGGGATCTCGACGTACCTCTTCGAGGGCGGCTCGACCGTCCTCGCCGTGCGGCGCCATCGCGCTGCGTCCTCGGTCCGCTTGCTCGGGGCGGGCATCGTCGTCGCGATCCTGTGCGTGGTCGCGTCGAGGCTGATCAACTTCACGCCCGGGTTCGTCTTCGGGTTCATCGCGTCGAGCGTGATCCTGAGCCCGATTGTGCTGTCCAAGAAGGCCGCCGCCGAGCTGGTCGTGGTGCCGGCCCTGCTGACCCTGATCCTCTCGATGGTCGCGTGGTCGCTGCTGGCGCCGTTGCGGGCCGCAGTCGCCGCCGATCCCGGGTCGCCCCTCCCGGTCCTCGCCGAGACGATCGCGGCGATCCTGTTCATCGGCGGCCTCGAGGCGATCGCGTTCAGCCTGATCCCGCTGAGCTTCATGGACGGCGCGACCGTCTACAAGTGGAACAAGGTCGTCTGGGCCGTGCTCTTCGGGACCGCGGTGTTCCTGTTCTGGCAGCTGGTGATCAACCGCGAGCACAAGTACCTCGAGGCGTTCCAGCAGTCGAGCGTCATCGTGTGCATCGCCCTGCTGGCCGTGTATGGCGGTGGCACCGTCCTCGTCTGGGCCTACTTCCGGCGACGGCGCGCGAAGGAGAACGCCCGGGCGAAGCAGGTGCCCGCCTGATCGACGCCCGGGTCGGGACGGTCGGATCCGAGGTGACATGCGCGCCCTGACGACGCTGTTGCTGGCCGCCGTGCTCCTTGCCGGCTGCGCGAACAACGCGTCACCGAGCCTGCCCCGCAGCGTGACGCTGGAGGCGAACCAGGCGGCCGTCATCGACTTCCAGGGCGGTCGCTACCGCTTCACGTGGGACGCGAGCGGCTGCACGGGCTTCTTCATCCGGATCGTCCCCAAGGACGGCAGCCCGACCATCGAGGTGCCGGTCTCCTCGGCCACGGGCACGATCGAGATCGACGTCCGTCCGGTCAACGCCGACCTCAACCGGGGCGGCAACTGCCCGAGCGGCAACCACACGGTGACGATCGAGCGGCTGTAGACAACAAGGACCGCTGGGCCGCGGCCCGGGCCCGCGCCAGTGAAGACCGGATCGTCAAACCGCGCGCTTGGGCGCCGGATCGACGCCGGGTCAACGCCGTCGCGACCCTCGAAGGGCCGTTCGCGCCGTTCGCGATGACGCAGTCGTCAGCGACCCGCCCAAGGAGGGCCGCACGTCCCGCACGCGCGCCGTTCTGGCCTGCGTCTGGCGCGCTTGATGGCCAGGTCTTCGCCGTGCCGGGGATCGTGGCCCTTGCGCGCAGCGGCGCCGGAACGCTCATCGCACGCGCCTTCGTCACATCATCCGGGACGGTTCACCTGATCCTGGACGTGAACGGGTACTTCGAATGAGGCGGATTTTGGCCCTTGCGCTCCTGTCTGGATCGATCTATTGCCTGCCCGTGCAGTCTCAGTTCCTGGTCGGCTGCGAAGCTGATTTTTCGCAAACGGAGTTCTACATCGATCAAGAACCCACAGCGGAACCCTACCCGGCGGACTGTACGTGCCGCTGCCGGTCGTCGAACGGCACTGGGCTTTGGTGTCATAAGCCTATCGTGGGAGATCCGGTGTACGACGTTCAACAAACGGGTGATACCTACCGGGTTCGTGCCCGGGTTCTGGTGGAGGTTCCGGGCAGCCAGCAGAACACCAACGCTACAGGCACGAATGAAGCTCGAGCGAAGATCAACTGGTTCGATCGGGCCGAAGTGCCGGGAGATCAGAACCTTAGAATCCGGCAGTGCGGCTTCGGCAATTTCGACAGGGCCTACCTCTATGTAGAAGTGCGAGAATTGACCTGTGAGACGGTTGCTGACCGGCAGGATAGAACGTTTTCCTTCCAGGTTCTCACCTGCGCGGGAGACACAGCCTGCGACGAGGCGGAGAATTCAAAACCGCTTGTGCTCACCCGAGCCAAACTCCGGCAGACGCTCGGCTGTCCCGAGCCGCCCAAATGGAGTTGCGGCGGAGATTCGAACTGCCGGGAGTGCATCACGGTCGGGCAGGGATCGGCGAGCCCGGCGGGCGAGGGTGCGAGCGCGGAGCCGGATGGGCACGGAGCCGCGGTCCGGTACCGGGCCGGAGGTGCGGGAGGCCCCGGCTGGCCCGGCACCGCAGCCTGGAATCAGATTCTCGGCCGCTACTGGTCCCATGAGTATGCCGAGCGCATCATCCCTGATCCGAACGATGCCCACGTCTGGCTAATCACAGGCCACGCCACCTTCCGCGAATTCACGGACGGCAACGCCGACGGTGCTTACGAAACCGTCTCGCCGAGCGACGAATATCGCGACCTGGTCAAGGTCCCCGCCGGCTGGGAGCTGCGCGGCCTGGACGGCACGGTCCAGTCCTTCGACACAACCGGGCTCTGGACCGGCACCATGGATCGCAACGGCAACGAGACCGCAGCCCAGTACACCTCCGGAAAGCTCACGAGAGTTACTTTCCCGGACGGCCGGCGCGAGGACTTCGCCTACCACCCGGACGGCAAGCTCCACACCATCACGCAGGTGGGAGTCGACGACATCACGAGCCGCACCTGGACCTACACGTGGAGCGGCCTCGACCTGATCCGGATCGATCGTCCGGACGGCACCGCCTGGGAGATGTTCTACAGCAGCGATCCCAACCTGGGCGGATACTTGACACGTATCGACCTGCGCGGCACCGGCACGGGCAACGGCCGGGTGGAAACCGCCTGGGAGTACGACGCCAAGGGCAACGTGACTCGTATCTGGCGAGGCGACCCGTCCTGGTCCGGCCCCAACGCCGTGGACCTGCACGTCCTCTCCTACGA
>JANOCF010001346.1:0-1666 GCA_031412055.1 Holophagales bacterium
ACCGGCTCCGAGGCGCTCTCGGCGCTGCTCGATCAGGAGTTCGGCTGCTGCGTCGTCGACCTCCGCCTGCCGGACATGAGCGGCTTCGAGCTGCTGGAGAAGGTGCAGGCCGAGCCGAGCCTGCGCGACGTGCCGGTGGTCGTCTACACCGGCAAGGACCTGAGCAGCAAGGAGGAGGCGCGGCTCAAGACCGTGGCCAAGAGCATCGTGCTCAAGGACGTGCAGTCGCCCGAGCGGCTGCTGGACGAGACCTCGCTCTTCCTTCACCGCGTGGTGGCCGACCTGCCCGAGTCCAAGCGCAAGCTCCTGGCGGATCTCCACGGCTCCACCGAGGTGCTGCGCGCGCGCAAGGTGCTGGTGGTGGACGACGACGTACGCAACATCTTCGCGCTCACCACCGTCCTGGAGAACCAGGAGATGGACGTCATGAGCGCGACCAACGGCCGCCAGGCCATCGAGATCATCCAAGGCACGCCCGACCTGAGCGTCGTGCTGATGGACATCATGATGCCCGAGATGGACGGCTATGAGACAATGCGCGAGATCCGCAGGGACCCGCAGTTCCGGACGCTGCCCATCCTCGCCCTCACCGCGAAGGCGATGAAGGGAGACCGAGAGAAGTGCCTGCAGGCCTGCGCGTCCGACTACATCGCCAAACCCGTGAACATCGACCAGCTCCTCTCACTGCTAAGGGTATGGCTCTACCGTTGAGCTTCAACGACGCTCCCCTCGACGGGTACCAGGCCGCGGTGACCCCCGCAGTGACCCCGGTATCGCCGGACGGCGGCAGGGCGGATGAACTGATCGAGCCCATCAGCATCCTCCTCGTCGACGACGAGGAACGGAACCTGAACGTGCTCGAGAGCATCCTCGGGCGGTCCGGCTACCAGCTCGTCCGCGCCCAGACCGCGGACGAGGCGCTGATGGCGCTGCTCGGAGGCGAGTTCGCCGCCATCGTGCTCGACATCAAGATGCCGGGCATCAGCGGGATCGAGCTTGCCCAGCTCATCAAGGAGCGCAAGCGCACCCGCGACATCCCCATCCTCTTCCTCACCGCGCACCTGTCCGACGAGCGGGACGTGCTCCGGGGCTATGACGTCGGCGCGGTCGACTACCTGACCAAGCCGGTCAACCCGGACATCCTCCGCTCCAAGAACGCCGTCTTCGTCGACCTCTTCCGCAAGACGCGCGCGCTGGCCGCCGCCAACCAGGCGCTGGAGAACGAGGTCGTCGAGCGCCAGAGAGCCGAAGAGGCGCTACGGCTGGCCAACGAGGATCTGGAGGCGCGCATGCTGGAGCGCACCGCCGACCTGCCCCAGGCCTTCGCTGAGAAGCGGCAGCTCCTGGAGAGCGAGCGCGCCGCCCGCTCCGAGGCCGAGCGGGCGAGCCGGTTGAAAGACGAGTTCCTCGCCGTCGTGTCGCACGAGCTGCGGACCCCGCTCAACGCCATCCTCGGCTGGGCCCACATCCTGACCGAAGGCCAGGAAGGCCTGGCGGATGTTGTGAGCCGGGGACTGGAAACGATCATCCGCAACGCCCGCGCTCAGGCGCACCTCATCGAGGACCTGCTGGACATGAGCCGCATCGTCAGCGGCAGGATCCGGCTGAACCTCCAGGCGGTGGGCCTGTCGGAGATCGTGACCGCGGCGGTCGGCACCGTCACTCC
>JANOCF010001347.1:0-2768 GCA_031412055.1 Holophagales bacterium
GGAGCCGCCTCCGTACAGCCGCGACACCTCCCGCAAGAGAACGCCCATGGACCAGCCGTCCGAGATGATGTGGTGCATCAGGAGGACCAGAATGTGGTCCTCCGGGCCGATCCGCAGGAGCCGGACGCGAATCAGGGGACCTTGAGCGAGGTCGAACGGCCGCGCCGCCTCCTCCTCCATCACCCGCCGGGCCTCGCCCTCCGGCAGCCCGGAGAGGTCGATCACGGGCAGAGGCAGGTACAACTCCGGGGCGACGACCTGGAGGGCGCGCGAGTCCTCGGCCACCACGAACGTGGTGCGCAGGGCCTCGTGCCGGCGGACCGCCTCGTCCAGCGCCGCCGCCAGGGCGGGGACCGAAAGCCGGCCGCGCAGGCGGATGCCGGCCGGGACGTTGTAGGCCGCCCCCCCGCCGTCGAGCTGGTCCAGGAACCAGAGCCGTTCCTGGGCGAAGGACGCGGGCAGCTCCCCGCCCCGCCCATCGCGAGCAACCGGGACGATCGGCGGCGCAGCCGCCGCCCCGCCAAGCCGCGCCGCCTCGACCCGCTCCGCGAAGCCGGCCACCGTGGGCGCCTCGAACACTGCCCGCAGCGGCAGCTCGACGCCGAAGGTCCTGCGGACCCGGGAGACCACCTGGGTCGCGAGCAGGGAGTGGCCGCCGAGATCGAAGAAGCCGTCATGGATGCCGACCTGGGGCCGGCTCAGCACCTCGGACCAGATCGCCGCCAGCAGCTCCTCGGTGGGCGTGCGGGGAGAGGTGGCGCTGGTGGCGCCGTCGTCCCAGTCAGGATCGGGCAGGGCTCGAAGGTCCACCTTGCCGTTCGGGGTGAGCGGCAGGGCGTCCAGGACCACAAAGGCGGACGGGATCATGACGGCGGGGAGGCGGGTGGCGAGGTAGGCCCTCACCCCCTGTCCCCCTCTCCCATCTCCCACCCTCCCCCCGCCGGGAGAGGGGGAACCCATGCCCATCGTCTTGCCTTTGATTTGGCCATCCCGCCCCAGATACGTTCCCCCTCTCCCGGGGTCGGGCGGGTTGGGAGAGGGGAGAGGGGGACAGGGGGTGAGGACGCAGTACGCCACCAGCCGCCCCTCGCGCACCCCCACCACCGCCTCCCGCACCTCCGGATGCCCGGCGAGCACCGCCTCCACCTCCCCCAGCTCGATGCGGACCCCCCTAATCTTCACCTGCTGGTCGATCCGGCCCAGGAACTCGATCTCGCCGTCGTCCCGGTGGCGGACCAGGTCGCCGGTCCGATAGAGGCGGGCGCCCCCTGCGTCCGGCACGAATCGTTCGGCGGTGAGATCCGCTCGTCCGAGGTATCCGCGGGCCAGGCTCTCACCTCCCAGGCAGAGCTCGCCCGCCACCCCGGAAGGCACCGGCCGGCCGCTGCGGTCCAGGATGAGAGCCCTGGTCCCGTCCACCGGCCGGCCGATCGTCGGAGCGCCATCTCCTTCAGTCGCGACGGCTCCCCAGGTCGCCACCACCGAGCTTTCGGTGGGGCCGTAGTGGTTCACGAGGCGGAAGCGATGCTCCGGACCGGGCCGGCGGCGCAGGCGGTCCCCTCCCACCAGGAGCGCCCGCAGGCGGTGGAGCGGCCAGGGCTCGTCGAGCGCCAGCTCGGCCACCGGGGTGGGGAGGAAGCAGAGGGTAATGTCCGAGGCGGCCAGCCAGGGGACGAGGGCCGCGGGGTTGGCCCGTGCCTCCTCCGGCGGGAACACGACCGCGGCGCCCGAGGCCAGGTACGGCCACAGCTCCCAGACCGAGGCGTCGAACCCCTCGCCCGCCATCTGCGGCGCCCGGTCCTCGGGCGTCACCCCGTACGCCCGCCGGTGCCAGCGCACCAGGGCGAGAAGACCCCGGTGCGGCACCTCCACCCCCTTGGGCTTCCCGGTCGAGCCCGACGTGTAGATGACGTAGGCGGCCTGGTCTCCATCCACCTCGACGCCAGGGCTCGTGGCGAGCGATTCAGAGATCTCGGGAACCTCGGCGATCACCACCCGGGCGCCGCAGTCCTCCAGAACCGAAGCCCGCCGCTCGGCGGGGTCTCCGGGGTCGAGCGAGACGTAGGCGCCGCCGGCCTTGAGCACCGCGAGGAGCACCGCCACCCGGTCCGGCGAATGGCGCAGGACCACGGCCACCCGGATCTCCGGCCCCACTCCCTGGCCGCGGAGATGATGGGCGAGACGGTTGGCACGGGCGTCCAGCTCCGCGTAGGAGATCCGCTCGCCGCCCGCGATCAGGGCGGGCGCGCCGGGCGTCCTCTCCACCCAGGCCTCGAACCATTGATGAATGGCAGGCGGCCCCGGCTCCGTAGTCACCCTGGTGTCGTTCCACTCCGCGACCACCTGGTGGCGGGCGCCCTCCGGCAGGACCGGCAGGTGCGACAGGGGGAGGTCCGGGCGGGCCGCGGCCCCCTCCACCAGCGCGGCAAAGGCGTCGAGCAGCCGCTCGATCGCCGGAGCCTCGAAGAGGTCGGCGTCGTAGTCCACCCGCGCGCCCCGTCCACGCTCGACCGACAGGGCCAGGTCGAGCTTGACCCGTCCGTGATGACCGTCGTGGACATCCAGAGGCTCGACCTCCAGCCCGGCCAGGCGCAGCCCCCCGGTCCCCTCCTGGAGTCCGAAGACGACCTGCGCCACCGGGTTCTGATCGAGATCGCGCTCCGGCCGCAGCTCCTCGACCAGGCGCTCAAAGGGAAGGTCCTGATGCGCGTACGCCTCCAGCGCCACGGTCCGCACCCGGCGCAGCAGCCCGCGGAAGTCCGGGTCTC
>JANOCF010001348.1:0-8494 GCA_031412055.1 Holophagales bacterium
CGCGACCGGATCCGGACGGGCAAGGTGGACCGTGGACCTGTCGAAGGAGTCATCGAAGCGTCGGGGAGCGTCATCCCCGCTTTCGAGAGCGTGCTGTCGAGCCCGGTCGATGCCCGGGTCGAAAAGATCCTCAAGCGGCCAGGCGAGACGGTGCGTGCCGGCGACGAGATCCTCCGCCTGGATACCTCTCCGCAGCGCCTCCGCCTCGAAACCATCGAGGACAACCTGTCGCGCAAGGCCAACGAGCAGCAGCAGGTCCGCCTCGCCCTGGAGAAGAGCCTCCGCGAGCTCCGCGGACGCATCGAGTCCGGACGGCTCGACTCGGAAACCTCTGAATATCGCGCCGAGCAGAACCGCAAGCTTCGCGTCGACGGCCTCGTCTCCGAACAGACCCTCAAGGCTTCGGAGACCGAGGCGAAGAAGGCGCGCATCGAGCTTGCCCAGTTGGAGGACTCGGTCGAGAACGAGCGGCGGGCATCCCAGGCCAAGCTCGAAGGGCTGGAGCTCGACCTGCGCACCCTGCGCAAGGAGCGCGACGAAGCCCTCCGCCAGCTCGAGCTCGCCACCACCCGCTCCGACCGCGCCGGCGTCCTCACCTGGGTCATTCCCCAGGAGGGTGCCACGATCCGCCTGGGCGAGGTCATCGCCCGCATCGCGGACCTCGACTCCTTCCGGGTCGACGCCACGGTGTCCGATGTCCACTCCTCCCGTCTTGCCGTGGGGCAGACGGTCCGCGTGATGCTGGACGGCGAAGCCCTCCCGGGGCGGCTCTCGACCGTCTACCCGATGATCGAGAACGGTGCCGTGAAGTTCGCGGTCGACCTGGATGGCCCCGACGGCGCCCGCAGCCCCAAGCTGCGCAACAACCTGCGGGTCGACGTCCTGGTGGTCACCGGCTCGCGGGCGGACGTGCTGCGCACGCCCAAGGGGCCGTTCGCCAAAGGCGGCGCCACGGAGCCGGTCTTCGTGATCCGTGGAGACCACGCCGTCCGCCGGACGGTCCGGCTGGGGGTCTCCGGATACGACCGCTACGAGGTCCTCGACGGCCTCTCGGAAGGGGACGAGCTGATCCTCTCCGACATGAGCGATTACACCCACCTGGAACAGGTGAGCCTGAAATAGATCGACAGGAGAGAACCATGATCCGTCTGGACAAGGTCAGCAAGATGTACCGCACCGAGCGCATCGAGACGACGGCTCTCGACAACATCAACCTGGAGGTCGGAGCGGGCGAGTTCGTCTCCATCATGGGCCCCTCGGGCTGCGGCAAGAGCACGCTGCTCAACCTGATGGGACTGCTCGACGCGCCCTCCAAGGGGACTGTCGCCCTCGACGGCAAGGCCATCGACCGCTATGGCGACCGCGACCTCGCACGCACCCGCAACGAGCGGCTGGGGTTCATCTTTCAGCAGTTCCACCTGGTGACCGATCTCTCCGTGGTGGACAACGTGGAGATCCCGCTGCTCTACAGAAAGATGTCCAACAAGGATCGGCGCAAGGCCGCCCTGGCCGCCCTCGACCGGGTCGGGCTCGGCTCCCGCACCCATCACTTTCCGGGCCAGCTCTCGGGCGGACAGCAGCAGCGCGTGGCCATCGCGCGCGCCATCGTCGGACAGCCCAAGGTCCTCCTGGCCGACGAGCCTACCGGCAACCTGGACAGCCAGATGGGTGACGAGATCATGGCCTTGCTGAAGAACCTCAACGACGAGGGGACCACGGTGGTCATGGTCACCCACGACCCGCGCCTGGCCGACGCGACGGACCGCATCGTCCGTCTCTTCGACGGCCGGCAGGTGCAGTGAGACGGCCATGATCAGGAACTATCTGAAAATGGCCCTCAAGGTGCTGGTGCGGCGGAAGTTCTTCGCCTTCGTCAGCCTGTTCGGGATCAGCATGACCCTGCTGGTGCTCCTGGTGGCGGCCGCGATCTTCGACCATTCCCTGGCTCCGCACGCCCCGGAGACCCGCAGCGACCGGACCCTGGGCGTCTACCAGATGGTGATGAAGGGGCCGAACAACACGCAGAGCTCCGAGCCCGGGTATGGTTTCCTTCAACGCTACGTGAAACCGCTGGCGGCGCTTCCCGGTGTCGAGAGGCTCGCGATCGTGAGCTCGCCGCAGACCGCGGTGTCCTACATCGGCGGCAGGAAGATCGAGTCCCAGCTTCGGCGCGTGGACGGAGAGCTCTGGCGGATCCTGGAGTTCGAGTTCCTGGAGGGCGGTCCCTTCACCCCGGAGGACGAGAGCGGCGCCAGGTTCGTCGCGGTGATCAACCAGGCGACGCGCCATCGGTTCTTCGACGAACGGCCGGCGACGGGCAAGACGATCGAGGTGGACGGCCAACGCTTCCGGGTGGTGGGCGTCGTGCGCGATGTGTCGACTCTGCGCTCCTCCTCCTTCTCGGATATCTGGGTGCCGATCAGCACCGCGAAGACAGACCTGTACAAGGAGCAGTGGATGGGCGGCTTCAACGCCCTGATCCTCGCCCGCGACCGCGCCGACCACGCCGCGATCAAGGCGGAGCTCCAGGCGCGCCTGCGCGAGGCCGAGCGCCACCTGCCCGACCCCAAGACCTATCAGACCCTGGCAGTGGGCGCCGACACGCTTTTCGAGAGCTACGTCCGGCGCTTGACCCCCGGCGACGGTTCCACCATCAACCCGGGGAAGGCGAGGGCCGTGCTGTTCCTCCTGGTGCTGCTGTTCATGCTGCTGCCTACCCTGAACCTGGTCAACATCAACCTGAGCCGCATCCTGGACCGCAGCTCCGAGATCGGCGTGCGCAAGGCCTTCGGGGCTTCGTCGCGGACGCTCGTGGGGCAGTTCGTCATGGAGAACCTGGTCCTCACGCTGCTCGGGGCGCTGGCCGGGCTCCTCCTGGCAGTCCCGGTCCTCGCGGCGCTGAACGCGAGCGGCTTCCTGCCCCATGCCCGGCTCGCGTTGAACTACCGGGTCTTCCTCTATGGTCTGGGCATGGCCGTCTTCTTCGGCATCCTCTCCGGGGTCTATCCGGCCTGGCGGATGTCCAAGCTCCACCCCGTTCAAGCTCTCAGCGGGAGGTCGAAGTGATCCGTCACCTGTTCAAGCTGGTCTGGAAGCGCAAGCGCACCAACGCGCTGATCATCCTGGAGATCTTCTTCTCCTTCCTGGTGGTCTTCGTGGTCGCGACCCTGGGAGCCTTTTTCTGGAACAACTACCGGCAGCCCCTGGGATACTCCTATCAGAACGTCTGGAGGGTTTCGGTCTTGACCGAGACGGACTCGGGCCGAGGTATCGACAAGGGCGTGATGGCCGCCAAGCTGAAGGTCATCGAGCGGCTGATCCGGGAGGTCGAGGCGCTGGAGCCCGTCGAGTCGGCCGCCGCGGCCATGGTCAGTCCCTTCGACCAGGGCGGCTGGACGAGCGACATGGGGATCAACGGCAAGCAGGTCGAGATGGAGTCGAACGCCGTGACTTCGGGCTTTGCCGAAGCCATGGGGCTGGAGGTCGTTGCCGGCCGCTGGTTCCAGGAGTCGGACGAGGCGCTCGCCTGGGATCCGACCGTCATCGACCAGGATCTCGCCCGCGCGATCTACGGCGACGAGGATCCGGTCGGCAAGCCGTTCGGGGAGCCGGCTCCCGAGGAGAGGCCGAGGCGCGTGATCGGAGTGGTGAGCGATTTCCGCAAGAGCGGCGAGCTCTCGGCGCAGACCAATTTCATGTTCCAGCTCATGCGGCTCTCCGATCCGTCCTGGTTCGAGCCCGGTGTCCTGCTGGTGCGGGTCCGGCCGGGCACGCCTGCCGCCTTCGAGGAGGAGCTGACCGCACTGATGCAGGGCGTCGCTCCCAAATGGTCGTTCCGGATCAAGCCCCTCTCCCAGGTGCGCGAGGCCAGGATCAAGAGCGTCCTGCAGCCGCTCGCGGCCGGCGGGATCATCGCGTTCTTCCTCCTGCTGATGGTCGGCCTGGGACTCATCGGGGTGCTGTGGCAGAATCTGCTCCAGCGCACCCGGGAGATGGGCTTGAGGCGGGCGGCCGGCGCGACCCGGTCGGCGGTGCACCGCCAGGTGGTCCTGGAGCAGATCATCCTCACGACCCTGGGGGTCCTTCTGGGAGTCGTCGTGGTGATCCAGATCCCCCTCCTGGACCTGATCGGCTTCGTGAGCGGTGGGACCTACGTGTCCGGCCTGCTGCTGTCGGCGGCGGCGATCTATCTCCTGTCGGCCGCCTGCGCCCTGTACCCGAGCACGCTGGCGAGCCGGGTTCAACCCGCGGAAGCGTTGCGCTACGAGTAAACCGATGATCCTGATCGTGGACGACGACCCTTCGGTGGTCGCTTCTCTCGGCCTTCTCCTCAAGCGTCACGGACACCCCACGGTGGGAGCCCGGTCGCAGGAGGAGGCCTTCCTGTGTCTCGAACGCTTTGAGGAGAGGACCGGGGAGAGGATCGCCCTGGTTCTCCAGGACATGAACTTCTCCCGCGGCACGACCGGGGAGGAGGGGCTGGAGCTGCTGCGGGAGATCCGCAAGCGCCGGCCGCAGCTCCCCGTGATCCTGATCACCGCCTGGGGATCGATCGCCCTGGCCGTCGAGGGGATGAAGGCGGGGGCCGCGGACTTCGTCACCAAGCCGTGGAACAACGCCCAGCTCCTCCAGTCGGTGGAGACCGCCCTGTCGCTGGCCAGCTCGGGAGAGTCCAAGGCGGCGCCCGCCAGCCGGGAGGAGCTGGACCGCCGCTTCGACTTCCGCGGGCTGATCGGCCGGGATCCGAAGTTCCTGAAGATCCTGGAGATGATCGGCCGGGTGGCGCCCACCGACGCGTCGGTCCTGATCACGGGCGAGAGCGGCACCGGAAAGGAGTTGGCGGCGGAGGCCGTCCACCGCAACAGCCGGCGCCGGGACGGACCGTTCGTCAAGGTCAACCTGGGCGGGATCTCCTCGACGCTCTTCGAAAGCGAGATGTTCGGCCACGTCAAAGGGGCGTTCACCGACGCCCGGGTCGACCGCAAGGGGCGCTTCGAGATGGCGAACGGCGGCACCATCTTCCTGGACGAGATCGGGGAGGTGGACCCCAGCGCCCAGGTGAAGCTGCTGCGCGTGCTTCAGGACCGCTCGTACGAGGTCCTCGGGTCGAGCGTGACCCGGACGGTGGATCTCCGGGTGGTCTCGGCCACCAACCGGGATCTGGGGGAGCAGGTGGGCAAGGGGATGTTCCGGGAAGACCTTCTCTACCGTCTGAACCTGATCGCCATCCGTCTGCCGCCGCTGCGGGAGCGCCGAGGGGACATCCCTTTGCTGGTCCGGCAGTTCCTGGATGCCGCAGCCCAGGTGTACCGGCGGGGCGCGGGCGTGACGGTCTCCGACCGCGCGCTGGAGTGGCTGCAAAGCCAGAGCTGGCCGGGCAACATCCGCCAGCTCAAGCAGACCCTGGAGCGCGCCGTGCTGGTGCTCGACGGCGACCGGCTGGAAGTGGACGACCTCCTGGCCCTCGCGGACCTGGAGACCCGCGCCGCCCGCGATCCCAACGCCCTGCCCAGCCCCGGGAGCATGACCCTCGACGAGATGGAGAAGGCCATGATCGTCAAGTGCATGAGCCACTACGAGGGCAACGTCACCCGCGTGGCCGAGGCCCTCGGGCTCTCGCGGGCGGCGCTCTACCGGCGGTTCGAGAAGTATGGGCTGGGTTAGGTGAGGATTTCCCTCCGCGCCAAGGTCGTCGCCTACCTGGTGGCGATCCACCTGGTCCTGGCGGTCATCTCGTTCTTCGTCCTGCGGGAGAACCGGCTCTGGCTGCTGGCGGTGGAGGGGCTGTTCGTCCTCTCCATCGGTCTCGGGTGGATGCTGCTGCGCGCCTTCTTCGTCCCGCTGGACCTGATCCGCACGGGCGCGGAGCTGATGAGCGAGCGCGACTTCACCTCGCACTTCCGCGAGGTGGGGCAGCCCGAGATGGACGCCCTGATCCGGATCTACAACCAGATGACCGACCGGCTGCGGGACGAGCGGCTCAAGCTCCAGGAGCAGCACTACCTCCTCGACCGATTGCTGTCCGCTTCGCCCGCAGGAATTCTGACGTTGGACTTCGACGACCGGGTCAGCTCCCTGAACCCGAGTGGCCGGGAGCTGCTCCGGGTCGGGGACGAGGATGTCCTGGGGAGCCCTCTGGCCGTGATCGGACCTCTGGGAGAAGCCCTCGCATCCGTGCCGGCCGGCGAGTCGCGGGTGATCTCCCATGGTCCCCGGCGTCTCAAGGTGTCGCGGGCCGAGTTCTTCGACCGCGGCTTCCCCCGGAGCTTTCTGGTGGTGGAGGAGCTGACCGAAGAGCTGCGGGCGTCCGAGAAGGCGGCGTACGGCAAGCTGATCCGGATGATGTCCCACGAGGTCAACAACAGCGTGGGGCCGGTCTCCTCGCTGCTGGACTCCTTCCGCGGCTACGGCGAAGCCCTCGCGGAGGAAGACCGGCGCGACTTCGCCGGAGCCATCGACGTGGCCGTCGCCCGGATGCAGCGCTTGAGCGCCTTCATGAACGGCTTCGCCGAGGTGGTCCGCCTGCCCGAGCCGGACCGCCGGCCTTGCGACCTCCGGCAGCTCATCGAGGAGATCCTGCTCCTCCTCGGTCCCGAGATGGAGCGCCGGCGCATCCGCTGCGAATGGGAGACCACCGACGCCGCCGAACCGGTGTCCACGGTCGAGCTGGACCGCAACCAGATCGAGCAGGTGCTCGTGAACGTCCTCAAGAACGCCATGGAGTCGATCGGCGAGGACGGCCGGATCGGGCTGCGGCTCTTCCCGGAGGATGGGCGGCCCGTCCTGGCCGTATCCGACACGGGCGCCGGGATTCCGGAGGACGTCCTGCCTCTCCTGTTCACCCCCTTCTTCAGCACCAGGCGCGACGGCCGGGGCCTGGGGCTGACCCTCGTCCGGGAGATCCTGGCCGCCCACGGCGCCCGGTTCGGCCTGGAGAACCGGCCTGGAGGCGGGGCGGAGTTCCGCATTCGCTTCTAGAGAGGAGGATGGAACCAAATACCGCTATACTCCGGGTTTCGAGACCGTACATGGACGAAGATTTTTCCTGGGCGCTGCCCGAAGAGCTTGAGGGTAGTGAGGAGTTGCTTTCTCCCGCGGCGGCCCCCGTGCGTCTGGCGCCGACGCCCGCTACCCGGGAAGACATCCTGGCCCAGGTCGGCCCCGCCCGCATCGCCGTCTACGAGATGGTCCGCCAGAGCGTGGACGACTTCGAGAAGACCGCGCCCTGGAAGCTCCTCTACTACCCTCCGGAAGATCCCGAAGCCTTTCTCGCTCTCCTGACCGCTCTCGTCGGGCTGATCCAGGGCATCCCGAAGCGGGTGGCCGGCGCCCTGGCCAAGGTCCCGAAGGTGTCCCGGTCCGACGACGAGCCCACGCGCGAGGACGTCCGGTTCATGTTCAGCGGTATCCATCACATGGTGGCGCACGAGTTGAACCGGGTGGAGAACACGATGGCGCCGGTGCGGGAGCGGGGAGCGGCGACGAGCGAGGAGCGCCAGCTCCTGTGCGAGCTGAGCTCCGACCTCAAGGGCAAGTACGCGAGCTCCATGATGGGCGCTGCCGCGAGCCTGATCGCCCAGGGGCTCTGGAACGGGGTCGAGATCGAGCCGATCCTCTTCCCCGAGAAGGCGGAGGAGTTCCGCAACACCCGCGAGCTCGTGGATCTCCTGCAGGAGGTCCAGCGGGCCATCAGGCAGCTCCCCGAGCTGGTCCCCTTCGCCGAACTCCTGTCGGGCTGGGGGAAGGGCGAGCGGGTGGACCAGTACGCTCTCGCCGACCTCCCCAGCCTGCGGGGCAAGATCGCCAAGCTCCTCAAGGAGCGCACCCGCCGGGCCCTCTATTCGGGGGACTACCACCAGATCAGCCGGCGCGAGGTCCTCCTCAGCGAGCGGATCAACGAGATGGAGACCCTCCACCAGAAGACCTGGTCGACCACCGACCACGGCTCGGCCCAGGACCTCTCGCCTACCTACGACCGCCTGGCCCAGCTCACCCTGGAGGTGGCGGCGGTCCTGGATGTGACCCTCCTCAAGGTGCTCATCGGGGAGAAGAAGGTCGAGGGGCTGCGGGCGCGGGTGGTCGCGGCCAAGTCGAGACCGGCACCGTCGGCTTCGAAGCCGGGCGCGGGCCTGGACTCGCTGATCCCGCTGCTGGCCGAGGACGACCTGCGGATCTTCCTGGAGCTGCTGCTGGGAGCCGTGATGCGGCGGGCCTCCTTGAGCGTGACCATGCGGGAGGCGGAGCCGGCCGCGGTTCCGCCTCCGATGCCCGTACGCGTTGCGGCTCCGGTCGCTCCCATCAGGGTCCAGGAGCCCGTGCCGGCGCCGCCGCGCGCCATCCTGGCTGAGATCGACGAGTGGGTCCTGCCGCCGCCCAAGCCGGCCGCGGACTGGCCCACGGAGGTTCGGGTGGACTCCTGGACGGCGCCGGAACCCTCCCCGCTCCCTGAGCCGACCGTGGAGATGTGGACGCCTTCATCATCCCCCGCGCTGGA
>JANOCF010001349.1:0-3346 GCA_031412055.1 Holophagales bacterium
GCGTGCCCCAACCCGCCGTCACGTCGTAGCCCTCGGTCTTGGTATCGATCGCATTGGTGAAGAAGCGCGCGCCGGTGACGTTGAACGGAGCGAGCAGCGCCGCTACGCGAGGGCCGGTGAAGTTGCCGGACAGGACGACGCGGTCCTCGATGTCGACGCGGTAGAAATCGATGCCGGCTTCGAAGGAGCTCGTCGGGTTCCAGACGAGGCCGATGCTGCGGTGCTCCGACTCCTCGGGCTCGAGATCGCTGGCGCCGAGCGCGCGGGCCACCGCGCTGCCAACCGGGAAGGTGCCCACCTCGAAAGGCACGAGGACGCCTCCCACCGCCAGGAAGTTCGTGCTGACTGTCGAAAAGAAGGACTGGCCCAGCGAGGGCGCGCGGAAGCCGGTGCTCACCGCGCCGCGCACGACGAACGACTCGACCGGCTGAAAGCGCAGGGTCAGCTTGTAGTCGCTCGTATTGCCGAAGTCCTCGTAATCCTCGAAACGGACGGCGATCCCCATCCGCAGCATCTCCAGCAGGTCCCCCTCCAGGTCGACATAGGCGGCGTAGCTGTCGCGGCTGGCATCGACCTCGTTGGACGGCCGGAAGCCGGGGAACACCTGCGCCCCGGCCGGCGCCTTCGCGCCGAACTGGTCGGGGAAGCCGCCGTCGATGTAGGAGGCGGGCTCGCCGGCGGTGATCTGGTAGCCCTCGCGCCGGAGCTCGAGGCCGAAGGCGACGTTGAGCGGCCCGGCGAGGCCGACCTCGAAGCCGCGGCTCAGGTCCAGGTTCGTCACCAATTGATCGAAACCGAGCGCTCCGGCGTCGAAGCTCGTCGGGGAGTTCGGCCCGAGCGACACGTTCAGGCTGTTCGAGACGTTGAACTGGAACTCGTTGTCGCCGTACTCGGTGCTCACGTCCCAGAACCACTCGCCGAGCGCGCCGCGCAGGCCGAGCGCCAGCGAGTAGTCGGTCACCTCGGGCTCGATCAGCGGCAGGAAGCCGTTCGGATAGATCGACGGCAGGTTGCGGTTTTCGTTCGCCCGGCGGAAGAAGCCGCCCGCGGAGCCCTCGCGCCGGCTGACGCCGCCGAAGGTGTAGAGCGACGTCGAGCCCGACGCGCCGACCGGCGACGAGCCGCTGAAGAAGGCCATGATGTCCTTGGTTTCCGCATCGCCCCAGTGGTGGTTCGGCTGCGGGACCGGATCGCGGGAGCCCTGCGGCCGGGGGTCCGGGCCGGCGCGATTCGTGTCCTCGCGGTCGCGGTACTCGACCGTGGCGAAGAGCGAGCCGCGGCCGAGCGACCAGCCCTGGCTCACCGACGTGTCGATCAGGGCGCCGTCGCCGTGAGTGGTGGCGCCGCCCTTGAGGTTCACGGTCAGGGGCGAGGCGCCCTGCTTGAGGACGACGTTGATGACTCCGGCAATCGCATCCGAGCCGTACTGGGCGGCGGCGCCGTCGCGCAGGATCTCGATCTCCTGGATTGCCGAGGCTGGGATGGCGTTGAGGTCCACGCCGGTCGAGCCGCGGCCGATGCTGCCGTTGACATGGACCAGCGCGCTCGTGTGCCGGCGCTTGCCATTGACGAGCACCAGCACCTGGTCGGAGCCGAGGCCGCGCAGGGTGGCGGGCCGGACCGTATCCGTACCGTCGGTGATCGTGGGCCGCGGGAAGTTGAACGAAGGCGTGAGCGATTCGAGGATCTGGTTGGTCTCGCTGGCGCCGGCGGTCTGGATGTCCTGGATGTCGAAGACGTCCACCGGCACCGACTTCTCCGCCTCCGCGCCGGCCGCGCGCGAGCCGACGGTGATCGACTCGTAGAAGCCGACGCCCAGGCTGAAGTCCTGGGTCAACGGCCCGGGTGCGAGGTCCACCTCAACGGTGGACGGGGTGTGCTCCGGGAGAGTGACCTGAAGCTCGGCCGTCGGTGCGGAGCCGGGCGGCACGGTCAGGGTGTAGCGCCCCTCCGCGTCGGTCGTAGCCGTGAGCCCGAGGCCCGGGGCGGTCACGGTCGCCCCGGGCAGCGGACTGCCGTCGGTGGCGCTCGTGACCTGACCGCTGATCACGGTCGGTTCCTGAGCCAGGGCAGTTCCGGAGAGCAGGATTGTGAAGAGGAGGAAAGCTGCAGCGCGGGACTTCATTGCGACGCCTCCTTTCAAAGCTTGCAAAAAGAACCAAGGGCTTTTGAAGGCTAGCACGAACCCCGGCGATCTACCAGCGCACATGCCGGCCTTTCGCGGCGGGAGTGGCGGCAGACAACTGAGCCAAAAACCGAGAGGGGCGCAACGTCTTGCGCCCCTCTCCTCTCCTTCTCGGAAGGTCACTCAGGAGGACAGATCGAGGGGCTGCCGATACAGCGGCAGGTGCAGGCGTTGGAATCCCATTGATAGGGCCCGCCCATGGCGTAGCAATCCTGTTCCATGGTTCCGTCCGGATCGCAGATCGGGGGCGGCGGTGGCGTGTAGGTCCAGCAGTTGTAGGCCACCTGGATCGTCGCGCCGAAGCTGGCGCAGTTGGGATAGACGCCACTCTGTGAGCCGCCATTGCAGTTCTGGGCGGCGGCCGGACCCGAGGTGGTGCCGTAGCCGTTGGCGAGGGGCAAGGTCACCCAGAGGTCGCCCATCGTGTCGTCGCAGCACCAGGGATCGTTCTCTTTGATGAACTCCTTCACGGAGACCGTGACCTCGTTGCAGGCCCCTCCCACGGTCATCCAGTTGGTGGAGAGCTGGTGCACCTGCAAGGAGTCCGTCAGGGCTCCGCCATACCATGAGCTGTAAGGGTTGTAGTTCTGCGAGTGCCAGGTATCGCAACTGCAGGCATTGCCCCAGGCTCCCCGATCCGATGAGCTCGTGCCTGTTCCAGGGCCGCGGAAGCAGGTGTAGTGGTCGTCCGGGCAGTCCCGGTTGGCGTGATTCCCGCCGAAGTAGAGATCGACGTCGCCGGTCATCGCGCCCGTGCCCGCCGAATGGGCCGAGTCGACGTTGTTGCTGCAGACGCCGTGGCTCGCGTGGTTGTTGCACTCCAGAGCCCAATAGGGGCTCATCCAGCGGTCGAGGCTGTAGACCGAAAACGCGCAGGTGCAGGTGTCGCCCGCCGCCTCGGCAGTGACCCGGCGGACCGTGCCGGTCTTCCAGGAGTCGATCTCGGGCGTGTCCCGCCGGCCGCTGCGGAACTCGCGTGTCGAAAGACCGGCCTTTCTGTGGAAGCTCGCTTCCAGCTCGGCCATCTCCACCTCCTCGGCACGGCAGTCACCACCGCCGAGACGGCACTTGTCGAGGGCGATCTCCAGTTGCGCCCTCTCCCCCAGGAGGTTCGTCAGCTCTTCGGCGGAGGCGGTCAGGCCCAGCTCGCGGATCCTCTTC
>JANOCF010001350.1:0-2517 GCA_031412055.1 Holophagales bacterium
CAGGGGCAACGCAAACGGCTGGCCCTGCTCACCGCCTACATGGAGCAGCGCCCCATGTATCTGTTCGACGAATGGGCCGCGGACCAGGACCCGCAGTTCAAGGCGGTCTTCTACTTCGAGCTGCTGCCCGAGCTCAAGGCGCGCGGCAAGACGGTCTTCGTCATCAGCCACGACGACCAGTACTATGCCCTGGCCGATCGCCTGATCAAGATGAAAGACGGCCTGGTGGAGTGGGACCACGCGCCGGCCGTCTCTTCGCCGGAGCTGTCCCAGAACGCGGTCCGGACGCGGCGGGAAGAGTCGGGCGCCCGGAACCAAACAGGTGTATAATTCAGCGACCTAAACGATCTCTAAGGGACTAACGGCCGAACGATCTTTAAGGGACAAACGACCATGAGCAGCACCTTGAAGGGCGCCCTTCGCTCCATCCGTGCCCGACCGGCTTTCTCCAGTCTGATCGTCCTTACCCTGGCGTTGGGCATCGGGCTCAACAGCGCCGTCTTCAGCATCGCCGATGGGATGTTGCTCCGCCCGATGGAGTACAAGGACCCGGAGCGGCTCTACAGGCTGCTCGAGTTCAGCGAGGGAGCGGGTGGCCTCGCCCATGGGCAGCTGTACTTCGCCTCGTATCAGGCCTTCATGGCCTGGAGAGAACGGTGCCCCTCCTTCGATCAGGTGGAGGCCATGGCGCACTCCTTCCACAACATCACCGGCGGCAAGGGTCCGGAAAGCGTCCCCGGGTTTGAGGTGTCGGACGGCTTTTTCAGCATGCTCGGCGCGAAGGCCGCACTCGGCCGGCTGTTCGTCCCCGCGGATCACAAGCCCGGAGCGCCTCAGGTGGCCGTGCTTGCGCAGGAGATATGGAAAAGGCGGTTCGGCGGCGACCCCGGCGTCCTCGGACGCTCGATGGTGCTCGACGGCAGGTCGTACACGATCGTCGGTATCATGGAACCACACTTCCACTTCAGGCATCACGCCGAGCTCTATGTGCCCCTGGTCATGGACGCATTGAACCCGCCCTACCCGCCCGCGACACGGTTCCTCTATGTTACGGGGCACCTGCGGCCGGGAGTCAGTGTCGAGACCGCCAAGCGCGAGGCGGAGACCGTCATGGCCTCACTGGGGCAGGAGTATCCTACATCCCACGCCAACTGGGGTGTCACCGTCCATACGGTGCGCGACAACCTGTTGGGAGACATGAAGCCGGCTCTCATCACTCTTATTGCGGCGGCGGCCTTCCTCTTGCTCATCGCCTGCTCCAACGTCGCCAATCTCCTGCTGAATCGGGTGGTAAGGCAGCGCGGCGAGCTGGCGCTCCGCTCAGCTCTCGGCGCCAGCCGGGGGCGGCTGGTTCGAGAGATCGTGACCGAAAGCACGCTCCTCGCCCTGCTCGGCGGCGCGCTCGGGATCGCTCTCGCCACCGCTTTCATCCGGCTCCTCCCCAAGGTCAGTCCGACCCAGGTTCCTCTCCTGCGAGAGGTCCACATCGACTACCGTGTCATCCTTTTCAGCATTCTCATCTCGCTGCTCTGCGGGTTGCTCCCCGGACTTTTCGCCGCCATCAGCGGTTCCCGTCTCGACCTTTACGCCCACCTCAGAGACATCGGTGACCGATCGCGCGGGGGAGTCGAGAGCCGGCGCCTGCAGAGCGGGCTGGTGGTCGCCCAGGTCGCGCTCACCCTGGCGCTCCTCGTCTGCTGCGGGCTGGTGCTCAAGAGCTTCGCGCGCCTGAGCGCGACCTCTCCCGGGTTCGAGCCCCAGGGCGTCCTGATGACGGAGATCACACTGCCCTCCTGGAAGTACGGAGAGCCCGAACAGATCCGGGCTTTCTGGCGCAATCTGCTGCCGCGCATCGAAGCACTGCCGGGAGTGGCCGCTGTCGGCACCACGCATGTCCTGCCGCTCAACGACTACCCCACGACGATAACTTTCGAAATCGATGGGCGGGCCCGCACCAGCGAGGCTGACACCCTGAACGCGAACTTCCGCAAAGTCACCTCGGGATTCTTCAACGTCATGCGGACGCCACTGATCGCCGGGCGCGTCTTCGACGAACGCGATAACGAGAAGAACCCGCTCGTCGCCATAATCAGCCGGGAGATGGCGCGCCGCTACTGGCCCAATGCCGACCCGCTGGGGAAGCAGATCAGGCGCAAGAGACAGACCGGCGACCAGATGCTGACCGTTGTCGGTGTTCTCGGCGACACGCAGGACAAGGCGCCGGGGGCCGGATTCGGCAATACGATCTACATCCCCTTCTGGCAGGATCCGAAGAGCAACAAGCCTTCGGTGCACCTCCTGGTGCGGGCCCAGAGCGATCCGCTCGGCCTCGCCTCGTCGATCAGCAGAGAGGTTCTGGCCGTCGACCCGGATCAACCGATCGACAAGACCGTCACGATGGACCAGTGGGTCTACAACTCGTTGTCGAGACGGCGGTTCAGTACCGGGATCCTCACCACCCTCGCGACCCTGGCCATGATCCTCTCAGTCATCGGGATCTACAGCGTCCTTTCCTAC
>JANOCF010001351.1:0-2231 GCA_031412055.1 Holophagales bacterium
CAGCCGGACCGCGGGACCCCTTCCCACCCGGCTGCCCAGGCGCTTGTGCAATTTAAGTGCCCGTGAAGGTTAGTTTGCGAGAGGAGCAACCTCGACACGGGCCGTGCCCGCGCGGACCATCTCGAGCTCCTCGGCTGCCGCGTAGGAGAGATCGATGGTGCGCCGGCCGGTGTGCGGGCCGCGGTCGTTGATCTTCACCACGACGCTGCGGCCGTTGGCGAGGTTGCTGACCCGGGCGTAGCTGCCCAGGGGAAGGGTGCGGTGGGCAGCGGTCAGGGCGTGCATGTTGAAAGGCTCGCCGCTGGCCGTGGGAGAGCCCTGGAACTCCGAGCCGTACCAGGAGGCCCGGCCGAGATGGGCAGGGCCGTAGGAGGCCTGCCGAACGGTTGCGGAGCCTTCGATAGCAGAGGCTGTTGGTGGCGGAGACGCCGATCTACCCGAATCCGAGAAAACCACTCCGCCATAGACAAGCAGGGCCAGGATGGCGCCTGCCAATCCCCAAGGTTGGCGGGGGACAGACGGCGGAGTATGGACAGAGCGGTATCGTCTTTTCGCCATGCAGAGTCTCCTACCTACGGTGTCTCAAGAGTTTACAACCGCAACGAGGCGCCGGAGATTCCTCTCCGCCGGGCGAGATTCTTGCTAACCCCCCTCGGTAGGCTGGTCGCCGTGACCGAAACGGGGAAGGGGAAGAGAGGCCGTGCGCATCCTGATCATCGACGACAACCCGGACGAGCGCGTACTGGTCCGGCGCTCCCTCGAACGGGATTTTCCTGGGGTGGAGGTCAAGGAGCTTCCCAACGCCTCCGGTTTCGACGAGTTCGACGAGATGGTCACGGACCTGCACCTGCGCCTGGCACAGGAGCGCGCGGCGCGCGAGACCGCCGAGTCCGCCGGCCTCATGAAGGACGAGTTCCTGGCCACCCTCTCGCACGAGCTGCGCACCCCGCTCAACGCCATCGTGGGATGGGCCACGCTGCTGGGCACCGGCAGTCTCCATGGCGAGCGGCTCGAGCACGCCCTGCAGAGCATCGTCCGCAATGCCCGCTCCCAGGCCCGGCTGATCGACGACCTGCTGGACGTCTCGGCCATCATCTCCGGCAAGATGAGCCTGGAGACGCGGCCGGTCGATCTGGCCTCGGTTATTGAGGCCGCCCTGGACGCGGTGAGGCCGGCCGCGGAGGCCAAGTCCATCCGCCTGGTGGTCGACCTCGGCTGGGACGGCCGGGCCTCGGACGGTCGGAATGGCTGGCTGGTCTCGGGCGACGCCGGCCGCCTGCAGCAGGTGATCTGGAACCTGCTCTCCAACGGAGTCAAGTTCACCCCAGAGCACGGCACCGTGCGCGTGCGCCTGGACCGGCTCGACCACCATGCCCGCATCACGATCTCCGATACCGGCCCGGGGATCGACGAAATCTTCCTGCCCCACGTCTTCGAGCCCTTCCGCCAGGCGGACGGCAGCATTACCCGGAACCATGGCGGCCTGGGGCTCGGGCTCGCCATCGTGCGGCGGCTGGTGGAGCTGCACGACGGCACGGTGCGAGCCGAGAGCCGGAGCACCGGCCATGGGCACGGGGCGTCCTTCGAGGTTCTCCTGCCGCTGCGTCCGGTTGAAGACGAGCGCCGGGAGGCGCAGCCTTCCCGGAGGAGGACAGGCGCCCTGGAGTGCCCGCCGAACGTGCCGGGCCTCCGGATCCTGGTGGTGGACGACGAGCCGGACGCCCGCTCCCTGGTATCGACTCTCCTGGGGAGCTGCGGCGCCGAGGTGCGGACCGCCTCCTCGGCAGCCGAGGCCTTCGAGGTTCTGCGGGAGTTCCGGCCCAACGTGCTGCTCAGCGACATCGCCATGCCGGGGGAGGACGGCTACGACCTGATCCGCCGCGTCCGTGAGCTGACACCGGAAGAGGGAGGACGCGTGCCCGCGGCGGCCCTCACCGCCCACGCGAGGGCGGAGGACCGCCGGCGCACTCTGCTGGCGGGGTTCAACATGCACGTGCCCAAGCCGGTAGACCCGGAGGAACTGCTGGCCGTGGTGGCCAGCCTGGAGGGATGGAGCCGCCGGGGCGGCGAGGGTTAGCGCGTCGCCACGACCACGGACGTCATGCCGAGCACGGCCAGCTCGCGCCGCAGCGATTCAGCCTGGTCGCGGTCGGTGAAGAGCCCCACCTGCACCCGGTTCCAGGTTCCATCCGAGTGGACGAACACCTCCGGGTAGATGCGGGAGATCTCCC
>JANOCF010001352.1:0-3254 GCA_031412055.1 Holophagales bacterium
GATGAATCAGCGGGACGGTACCTTTCGCGACGACGCGCTCCTCGCCGGAGCTGCCGTCAACCGCCGGGGCCAGCCCGAGGCCGGTATGGGCGTCGACGCCGGAGATTTCGACGCGGACGGCGACGACGACATCTTCATCACTCACCTGACCGGCGAGACCAACACGCTCTACGTCAACGACGGCACCGGCCTGTTCGAGGACCGCTCCCTGGAGACCGGCGCGGCCCGGGGATCGCTGCCCTTCACGTCCTTCGGGACCTCCTGGATCGACGTGGACAACGACGGCTGGCTCGACCTCTTCATCACCAGCGGCGCCGTGCGCATCCTGGAGTCGTTGGCGCAGGCGGGGGACCGCTATCCCCTCGCCCAGACGAACCAGCTCTATCGCAATGTCGGCGGGAGGGGAGGCCGGCTGGAAGAGGTGACCCCCACCGCCGGAGCCGTCTTCCAGTCTCCGGGCGTCGGGCGCGGCGCGGCCTTCGGAGACGTGGACAACGACGGCGACACGGACATCCTGGTGCTCTACAGCAACGGTCCCGCCCGCCTGCTCCTCAACCAGGAGGGCAGCCGCCGTCCCTGGATCGGGGTGGATCTATCCGGCTCCCCGGGATCGCTGGGGTCGCGGGTGGAGATCCGCCGTTCCGGAGCTCCAACTCTGTGGCGGAGGGTTCACACGGACGGCAGCTACGCTTCCGCGAGCGATCCGCGCGTGCTGGCCGGGCTGGGAGACAAGGGCGAGGCTTCCGCGATTCGGCTGCACTGGCCGGGAGGGCGGGTGGAGGAGTGGCGGGGGCTGCCAATGGGACGGTATGTGGTGCGGGGGGCGCGGTGATGAAGCTCTTCCTTCTCCTGGTCCTCCTGGCGCAACTTCCCGCCTTCCAGCCCATCTCCACCCCGGATCTCTCCGGCCTGGAGCCCGAGGTCGCCGCCCAGCTCCGGGACGCCCGCGCTCTCCTCGACACGCTCCTCGCCCGCGAGGGCACCGCCCAGGCCGAGCTAGCTGAAGCCGCAGGAGATCTGGGCCGGCTCTACCACGCCTATGGATTCGAAGAGCCTGCCGCCGCCGCGTACGCGAACGCCTCCCGCATCGCACCGGGGGACTTCCGCTGGCCCTACTACCTTGCCCACCTCCAGCAGCCCGCGGGCAAGACGGCCGAGGCGGAGGCCTCCTACCGGCGTGCCCTGGAGCTGCGGCCCGGCTACGCCCCCGCTCTCGTCCACCTGGGCGAGGTGCTGCTCTCCGCCGATCGTGCCGACGAAGCGGAAGCGATCCTCAAGCAAGCCCTCGCCGATCCCGGTATCGCCGCGGCAGCCCGGGCTGCCCTCGGGGAGGTCGCTCTCTCCCGGCGCCAGTTCAGGGAAGCAGCCGAGCACCTGGAGGCCGCCCTGGCCGCGGCCCCGGACGCGGACCGTCTCCACCACCCCCTGGGCCTGGCCTATCGGGGGCTGGGGGAGATCGACAAGGCTCGCGGCCACCTTGCCCAGGCCGGCCGCGTGGGGGTACGTCCAGCCGATCCGCTGATGGACGAGCTGGACGGGCTCCGCCAGGGGGAGATGGCCCATCTGCTTCGCGGCCGGGTGGCCTTCCGCTTCGGACGCTTCGCCGATGCGGCAACCGAATTCCGCAAGGCCGTAGAGGCGCGGCCGGACAGCGTGCCCGCCCGGATCAACCTCGGCTCGGCGCTGGCGCAGGCGGGAGACCGGAAGGGCGCGATGGAGCAGCTCCGGCAGGCCCTGAAGCTCGCTCCGGATAACGCCACCGCCCACTTCAACCTGGCGGTCCTTCTGCTCCAGGACGGGGCATTGGAAGGGGTATGGGAAGGGGTATGGGAAGAGGCCGCCGGGCACCTGCAGGAGACCGTCCGCATCGACCCCCGCGACGGCGCGGCCCACGCGGAGCTGGCCCAGCTCCTGGAACGGGCAGGGCGCCTGGACACGGCTCTCTCCCACTATCAGAAGGCTGCGGGGTTTTCTCCCCAGGACGAGCGGGCCTGGATGGGCGAGGCGAACCTCCTCGTCCGGCTGGAACGCTACCGCGAAGCGCTGGAGGTGCTGGAGTCGGCTCAGGGCAACCTCCCCTCAAGCGGCCGCGTTCTCCACGGGCTGGCCCGGCTCCTGGCAGCCTGCCCCGACCCTGCCCTGCGCAACGGCGCCCGGGCGCTCGAGCTGGCCCTCCGCGTCCACACCGCGCGGAGCACCGCGACCCATGCCGAGACCGTGGCCCTCGCCACGGCCGAGTCGGGCCGTTGCGAGGAGGCTGCCCGGTGGCAGAAAACCGCCGTCGAGGCTGCCCGCCGGGAGGGTTCTGCCGAGCTGGTTCCCGCGCTGGAGAGCGGCCTCGCCCGCTACGAGCAGAAGGGGCCGTGCCGTCCCCTGTTCCTTGAGCCTTAGTTAATTCTTAGAATCCAATCGTTTTTCCTGTTAACGATTGTGAGTCCGGGGACCCTCTGGAGAGGTTATACTGGATAGATTCCGTCGCAATACCGCCGAACTTTCTCCAGTCGTGCGCGTAGTAGCAGAGCAACGTTCCCTGATGGAGGTGCCTCTTGAAAATTGTTTGTATTGATCGGTTGTCGGAGCAACGCCCGAAAGGTCTCCGGTACGCAGCGGGCCTCGGCCTCGCCGTGCTGTTGACTCTCCCGGCCGGTGCCGCTTCCGCCCAGACCCACGCCGCATCCCCCAGCCTGTCCCCGGGAGGTATCTGGCTCCCGCAGGGACCCGGCCCCAATACCGAGGGCCAGACCGAGGGGATCGAGGACGGTGAGGTCTCCGGCGCGGTTCACACCGTGGCCGCCCACCCGCACGCCGCGGGCACCTTGTACATCGGCGCCGTCAACGGCGGCGTCTGGGTGAGCCACAACACGACCTCCCAGAATCCGAAGTGGAAGCGTCTGACCGACGACCAGCTTTCCAACTCGATCGGAGCCCTGGAGTTCGATCCGACCGACCCGTCTTCCAAGACGCTGGTGGCCGGCTTCGGGCGGTTCAGCAGCTTCGCTGCGCAGGGCGGCGCGCGGCTCGGCCTCCTGCGGACCACCAACGGCGGCACCACCTGGACGCTCCTGAACGGCGGCGGCGTGCTGATCGATAAGAACATCTCCGGCGTGGCCGCCCGCGGCAACGTCCTGGTGGCCTCGGTCAACACCGCGACGCCCAACATCTTCGGGAACATCGGCATCTGGCGCAGCACGAACGGAGGGGCCACCTTCCAGCAGATCTCCCAGGGCAACGGCGCCGCGACCGGCCTGCCCGGA
>JANOCF010001353.1:0-2947 GCA_031412055.1 Holophagales bacterium
GGGAGTGCGCCTGGGAGGCGCTGGAGGACGCCGGCCACGATCCCGGGCGCTTCCCGGGAGCCATCGGCGTGTTCGCCAGCTCGCTGATGAGCCAGTACCTGCTGGTCAACCTGCTGCCCAACCCCGAGGTGCTGGAGACCGTGGGCGGGCTGGCCGTGCGCATCCTCAACGACAAGGACTTCCTGGCCACCCGGGTCTCCTACAAGCTGAACCTGCGCGGCCCGAGCCTGTCGGTGCAGACCGCCTGCTCCAGCTCCCTGGTCGCCTTCCATCTCGCCTGCCAGAGCCTGATGAGCTACGAGTGCGACATGGCGCTGGTGGGCGGCGTGTCGGTCAACCTGCCGCGCGGGTCGGGGTACCTGTACACCGAGGGGGGCATCTACTCGCCGGACGGGCACTGCCGCGCCTTCGACGCCCGCGCGGCCGGCACGCTCAACGGCAGCGGCCTGGGCGTGGTGGTCCTCCGCCGGCTGGAGGACGCCGCGGCCGAGGGCGACCGCGTGCGCGCCGTGGTCCTGAGCACCGCGGTCAACAACGACGGCTCGCTCAAGGTCGGCTTCACCGCGCCCAGCGTCGAGGGGCAGGCCGAGGTCGTGGCCGCGGCCCAGGCGTTCGCGGATGTCGACCCGGAGTCGATCACCTACATCGAGGCCCACGGCACCGGCACCGCGCTCGGCGACCCGGTCGAGGTGGCGGCGCTCACCCGGGTCTTCCGCGAGCAGACCTCCCGCAAGGGCTTCTGCGCCCTGGGCTCGGTCAAGACCAACATCGGGCATCTGGACGCCGCCGCCGGAGTTGCCGGACTGATCAAGACCGTGCTGGCCCTGGAGCACCGGCAGATCCCGCCGAGCCTCAACTGCGACGAGCCGAACCCGGCCATCGGATTCCCGGAGACTCCGTTCTACGTCAACACCCGGCTGTCGGAGTGGCGGACTGACGGCGGTCCGCGGCGGGCCGGCGTCAGCGCGCTCGGCGTGGGCGGCACCAACGCGCACGTGATCCTGGAGGAGGCTCCGGAGAGGCGGCCTGTTGGCTCGGCCTCGCGCCCGTGGCAGGTCCTGGCCCTGTCGGCCCGCGATGAGGGCGCGCTGGAGGAGATGACCGACCGCCTGGCCCGGCACCTGCGCGCAAACCCGGAGGTTGACCTGGCCGACGTGGCCTTCACCCTGGAGGCGGGGCGCGCGCCGTTTCCCGTGCGCCGGACCCTCGCCGCCGCCGGTCCGGCAGACGCGGCCGAGGCCCTGGAGGCACGCGATCCGAAGCGGGTCTTCACCGCGTCCGCGCCGGAGGAGGGGAGCGCCGAGCCGGTCTTCCTGTTCTCCGGCCAGGGGAGCCAGTACCCGGGCATGGGCGCGGAGCTCTACCGGGACGAGCCGGTCTTCCGCGAGGCCGTGGACCGCTGCGCCGAGCTGTTGCGGACGCATCTCGGGCTCGATCTCCGGGAGGTCCTCTTCCCCTCCGCGGACACGGCCGAGGCCGCCGCCCGCCGCCTCGGGCAGACATTCCTCACGCAGCCGGCGATCTTCGTGGTGAGCTACGCGACCGCCCGGCTCTGGATGAGCTGGGGGGTGAAGCCGAAGGCGATGATAGGCCACAGCATCGGCGAGTACGTGGCGGCCTGCCTGTCCGGCGTGATGTCGCTGGATGACGCCCTGGCCCTGGTGGCGGCGCGCGGCCGGCTGCTGCAGTCGCTGCCGCCGGGCGGCATGCTGAGCGTGCCTCTGCCCGAGGCCGAGGTGCTGCCGCTTCTGGGGAGCCGGCTCTCCCTGGCCGCGGTCAACGGTCCGGCGCTGTGCGCCGTGTCCGGACCTGAGGAGGCGATCGGGGAGCTGGCCGGGGAGCTGGCCGCCCGGGGCGTCGAGAGCCGCCGGCTGCACACCTCGCACGCCTTCCACTCGGCGATGATGAACCCGATCCTGGGGGCGTTCGCCGAGCGCGTGGCCAAGGTCGAGCTGAAGGCGCCGCGCATCCCCTACCTGTCCAATGTCACCGGTACCTGGATCACGCCGGAGGAGGTTCGCGACCCCCGCTATTGGACGCGCCACCTGCGCGAGACCGTCCGCTTCTCGGCCGGTATCGAGGAGCTGCTCCGCCGGCCGGACCGGGTGCTGCTGGAGGTCGGCCCGGGGCAGGCGCTGACGCGCATCGCCCGCCTGCACCGCGTGGACGGCCGCGCGCCGGTCGCCCTTGCCTCGCTGCGCCATCCGCAGGAGGAGGTACCGGATCTCCGCTTCCTCCTCGCCACGCTGGGCCGGCTCTGGCAGGCGGGCGTGGCGATCGACTGGAAGGCCTTCCGCCGCGCCGAGAAGCGGAGGCGGGTGGCGCTGCCTACCTACCCCTTCCAGCGCCGCGGCTACTGGATCGCACCCCCGCGCGGGGAGGCTTCCGCCCGGCGCCGCTCCGGGACCGGCCGGCTGTGGGCGCCGGTCTGGCGGGAGGCCTCTCTCTCCGCCGCCTCCCCAGGCTCGCCCGGCGAGGTCTGGCTGCTCTCCGGTTCCGGTGAGACGGCCTACGGTCTTGCCCGGCGCCTGGAGCAGAGAGGGCAGGAGGTGGTGCTGGTCCACGCGCCGGAGGACTTCGAGGCCGCGTTGCGGCGGCTTTCTGCCGAGGGCCGAAGCCCGGCGCTGGCCGTTCACCTGGACCTGAGCGACGAGATCGACGAGACCGGTGCGACCGATGCGATCACTGCGTTCGCCCGCGTGCTGGAAAGCCCGGAGTCTCCCCGGCGGGCAGCGGTGATCGTCAGCCGGACCGAGGACGTGTCCGGAGAGGACTCGCTGGTCCTCGAGCGGGTCCTCGCCTCGGTCCCCTTCGTCGGCGAGGGCCGGCGCCGGATCGACGTCTCCCCGGTCCGGCCGGGCAGCGCGCAGGAGGAGCGGCTGCTGGATCTGCTCGCGGCGGATCTGCTGGCCGTGGACCCCGCGCCGGTGGTCGCCTATCGCGGCAC
>JANOCF010001354.1:0-6424 GCA_031412055.1 Holophagales bacterium
GCCTATGGCGAGAGCAAGATCGGCAACATCGTGGGCGGCGGCCAGCTCGACACGACCGAGCTCGAGGACTTCAACACCAAGCTGAACTTCCAGGCGGGCCAGCAGAACTCGGGCGTCTTCCATTATTGGACCAACGACAAGCTCAAGTTCGGCCGTGGCGCCGGCCCGACCCGCGCCCCGGAGACGACCCACAACCAGACCACGCCGCAGGACATCTACAAGATCGAGGACACGTACATCCCGACCTCGAACTTCGTCATCACCGCCCTCTGGGCGCGGGACGACGGCATCTTCAGCCTGAGCCCGCAGGGCAGCCTGGACGGCGACCGCTACCTCGACGAGGGCGGCGTCCTGCGCGGCACCAACTACAATTTCCTCCAGGACGCGGTGATCGACCAGGGCCGCCTCGACGCCAACTACTTCTTCAGCGCCGGGCCCTCCAACCACCAGCTCAAGTTCGGCGGCGGCTTCCGCGAGCAGGAGAACCACTCCGGCACGGTCTGGCCGGGCGGCAAGTTCGTCGAGGCCGGCGAGAACTACGACAATCCGGACACGGAGCTCGTCGTCTTCCCGCGCAACCGCAACGTGGCCATGGTCTCCAACTACGACTCGGCCTGGATCCAGGACACCATCACCCTGGACCGCTGGACGATCAATGCCGGCGTGCGCTACGACAAGCAGACGCTGGAGAATCTGGCCAGCTCCGACCCGGGCAATCCGGACGTTCCCGGCAACCTGCTGCCGCCCATCAGCTTCCGGGGCAACGACGCGGGCGGCTTCGAGTGGGAGACCGTCGTACCCCGCGTCGGAGTCACCTATGCCATGGGCGAGGAGCGCAAGACCCTGCTGCGCGGCACCTTCTCCCAGTACGCCGAGCAGCTCGGCCAGCTCCCGCTGGCCACCCTGGTCAACCCGGTGGGCTACGGGTACGCCTACTTCTACTTCGTGGACGCGAACCACAACCTGGTTCTTGATCCCAACGAGTTCAGCTCCCTGGAGTTCTCCGACGTCTACAACATCAACCTGGACGATCCGGGGGCGCTCTTCTCGCCCACCAGCATCGACCGGAACCTCAGCCCGATCATGACGGACGAGATCACGCTGGGCCTGGAGCACGCGCTGCGCGCCGACCTCGCGCTCGGCGTCACGCTGACCTACCGCAATCTCTATGACATTCCGGAGAGCCGGCTGCTGGTGGTCGACGGCAGCGGCCAGACCCGCCAGGCCACCCGGGACGACTGGGAGCTGGTCGACACCATCGTCGAAACGCTACCCGACGGCAGCCTGTCCAAGCCGGTGCCCATCTATGATCTGAAGGACGGCATCGATCCAACCGGCGGCAGCTTCATCACCAACGGCGACCGCGAGCAGAACTACCTTGGCGCCACGCTCAGCTTCACCAAGCGTCTGGCGAACCGGTGGTCGATGCGGGGCCACGCCACCTTCTCCGACTGGGAGTGGGACATCGGGCCCGAGTACCGCAAGTACGACGACCCGACGGACGTGGTGACGGACGATTACGGCTATCCGGACAGCGACGAGGTCTACTCGGAGCGCTCGGGCGGCAACAAGGGGGACGTGTTCGTGGGCGGCCGCTGGTCCTTCAACCTCAGCGGTCTCTACCAGGTCGCGCCGGAGCGGCCCTGGGGCTTCAACCTCGGCGCGAGCGTCGACGGGCGCGAGGGGTATATCAACCCGCCGTTCGCCCGTGCGCGCAGCGCTGCCGGCAGCCGCAACGTGCAGCTCGCCGACGCCAACGAATTCCGGCACGACGATGTCGTCGTGATCGGCGCCCACGCCGACAAGGACTTCACCTTCGGCGACATCCGCTTCAACCTGAGCCTCGACGGCTTCAACCTGACCAACGAGAACTCGGTCCTGCAGCGGCAGCGCAATGCCCGCGTCGCCCGGGGCGATGTGAACCCGCTCTTCTACTATCCGACGGAAGCCCTGAGCCCGCGCGTGTTCCGCGCCGGCGTCACCCTCCGGTTCAACTAGCCCGGCTCTCCTCCCTCCCGGGACCGTTCAGCGGTCCCGGGAGGCTATAATCCGCCCGGATGAAGAAGATGAGTCGTCTGGCGCTGCTCGGGGCGTTGTTGCTGACAACCCTCGCGGCGGCGCCCTCCCGCCGGCCTGATGTCCTGCTGATCACCATCGACACACTGAGGGCCGACTCCGTCGGGTTCGCTGGCAACCGCGGGGTCCGGACTCCCGTGCTCGACCGGCTGGCCGCCGGGGGCCGTGTCTTCACCGACACCCACGCGCACAACGTGGTGACCCTGCCGTCGCACGTGAACATCCTGACCGGTCTCTACCCGTACGAGCATGGCATTCGGGACAACACCGGCTTCCGCCTCTCGGCGGATATCCCCACTCTGGCCACGGTCCTGCGCGACGCCGGCTACGCCACCGGAGCTTTCGTCGGCGCCTACCCGCTCGATTCGGAGTTCGGCCTCGACCGCGGGTTCCAGGTCTACGACGACCGGACCACCCGCGGCTCCAGCGAGGATGAGTTCGGCATGGCCGAGCGTCGCGGGGACGAAGTGGTGGCCGCCGCCCTGGAATGGTGGAAGGCGAAGCAAGGGGAGCCTCGCTTTCTTTGGGTCCACCTGTACGACCCCCACGCGCCCTACGCTCCTCCGGAGCCGTTCGCCTCGCGCTACAGGCAGAGCCCCTACCTCGGGGAGGTGGCCGCCACCGACTCGTTCCTGGCGCCGCTTCTCGACGGCCTCGACGGCCCCGGCGGCAAGACGCCGCCCGCGTTGGTGGTCGTCACCTCCGACCACGGCGAAGGGCTGGGAGAGCACGGTGAGGCGACCCACAGCCTCTTCGCCTATGAGTCGACGCTCAAGGTGCCGCTTGTGATCTGGGGTCCGGGAGTGACGCCCGGCAAGGATGGCCGGGCCGCCCGCCACGTGGATATCTTCCCGACCGTGCTGGAGGCCGCGGGTGTCAAGGCGCCGCCGTTCCGCACGGAGCGCGCCGGCCGGTCGCTGCTCGCCGCTCCGGCCAAGGAGGTCACCCTCTCGTACTTCGAGGCGCTGTCGGCGAACCAGAACCGGGGCTGGGCTCCGCTGCGCGGAGTCCTGCGGCAGGGGCGCAAGATGATCGTCCTGCCCGTGCCGGAGCTCTACGATGTCGCGAAGGACCCGCAGGAGTCGAAAAACCTGATTGACCAGGACCGGCCCACGGTGCGGTCGCTGATCGCGGATCTGCCGCAGGAGTCGGTCTGGCCGCCGCGCCGTGGAGCCCTCCCGGCGGGCGACGAGGACCGCCTGCGCAGCCTGGGCTATCTCTCCGGCTCGGCGGATGCGCGCGCCGTCTACGGTCCGGAGGACGATCCCAAGAACCTGACCGATCTGGACAACAAGATCTTCAAGGTGATCGGCCTCTACAACCGGCGCCGTTTCGACGAGGCGGTGGCCTTGGCGCGGGAGGTGGTGAAGGAGCGGCCTTCCATGCCGCTGGGCCGATCGTTCCTCGCGCAGGCGCTCCTGGAGAGCGGCAAGACCGGCGAGGCCCTGGAGGTGATGCACAAGGCGCGGGCCGAAAAGGCGGCCACGGAGAGCCTGCTGCGGCAGCTCGGGCTCACGCTGTCCGAACAGGGTAAGACCGAGAAGGCGCTGGAGGTGCTGCGTCCCATGGCGGAGACGGGGGAGCCCCGGTCGCGCCACGCGATGGCCCTGGTGCTCTCGGAGGGCGGCCGGCAGAAGGAGGCTTACGAGATCCTGGGCAGGATCCTGGCGGACGATCCCAACGACGCCAGGGCCTTCGAGCAGCTCGGGCTGATCGAGCTGCGTCTCGGCCACTGGCAGAAGTCGCGGGAGCTGTCCCGGCGCGCCGTCGATCTCCGGCCGGCACTGCCCCTGGCCTGGAACAACCTGGGCGTGGCCCTGTACCAGCTCGGCGAGCACGAGCGCGCGGTCGACGCCTGGCAGCGCGCCGTGGACCTCAAGCCGGACCTCTGGGACGCCCTCTGGAATCTCGGCCTCAAGGCCGCGGAGATCGGTCGGCGGGCGCAGGCGCGCGCCGCGCTGGAACGCTTCGTGGCCGGAGCTCCCGGGCGCTATGCCGGCGACGTGCAGAAGGCGCGGGGGATGATCGGGCGCCTGCAGTGAGGGTCTTGTTCGTCCTCCTTCTTGTCTTCCTTGCTGCTTGCACGAGGGAGAAACCGGAGAAGCCCGAGGTGCCGGAAGGCACCCCGGTCGTCGTGATCTCGATCGACACCCTGCGCGCCGACCATCTGCCGGCGTACGGCTACAAGGGGGTGGAAACGCCCGCCATCGACGCCCTGCGCGCGGACGGGGTCCTCTTCGAGAAGGCGTACACGCCCACGCCGCTGACCTTTCCGGCCCATTCGTCGCTGCTCACCGGGCTCCTCCCCGCCGTCCACGGTATCCGCGACAACGTCGGCTACAACCTCGACCCGAAGCTGCCGTTCCTGCCGAAGATCCTCCAGGGGAAGGGCTATGCCACGGGCGGAGCGGTCTCGGCCTACGTGCTCCAGGGCAAGAGCGGGCTGGACAACGGGTTCGACTTCTACGAGGACAGCGTCGAGTTCCGGGCCAACGCCGGTCTGGGCGGCATGCAGCGGCCCGGGTCCGAAACCCTGAAGCTCTCCCGGGAATGGCTCGATTCGGTCCACGGCCGCCCTTTCTTCTTTTTTTTCCACATCTACGAGCCGCACACTCCCTACATGCCGCCGGAGCCATTCGCCTCCCGGTACGCCTCCAAGTACGACGGCGAGGTGGCCGCCGCCGACCGCATCGTGGGCGACCTCCTGGAAGAGCTGAAGCGGCTGGAGGTCTACGACAAGGCGCTGATCGTCCTCCTCTCGGATCACGGCGAGGGGCTGAACGAGCACGGCGAGGAGGAGCACGGGGTCTTCCTGTACAACGAGGCCATCCACGTGCCGCTCCTCCTGAAGCTTCCAGAGTCGCAGCTCGCCGGCTCGACCGTCTCCAAGCCGGCTCAGCTCACGGACGTCGCGCCCACCGTGCTGTCGCTCCTGGGGTTGCCCGTGCCCGCGGCCCTGAAGGGGATGCCGCTCCTGGATCTGCTGAGCGGCCAGGCGCCGGTGCGGCGGATCTACTCCGAGACGTTCTACCCGCGCCTGCACTTTGGCTGGAGCGAGCTGGCCTCGCTGATCGACGGACGGCATCACTACGTCGAGGGGCCGGATCCGGAGCTGTACGACCTGGCCGCCGATCCCCGGGAGAAGAGCAACGTTCTCGCCCGCGAGCGCCGCCTCTACGCCGAAATGCGGGGCGAGCTGGAAGGATACGACCGCGAGCTGGCCGCCCCTGCCGTCGTGGATGAGGAGGCGCGGCAGGCCATGATCGCGCTGGGGTACGTCGGCTCGGCCGCCGGGACGGGAGACGGACCGCTGCCCGACCCCAAGAGCCGCATCGGCTCGCTGGCGGACCTCAAGGCCGCGTTCCAGCACAGCGCCCGCAAGGAGCACGCGCAGGCCGAAGCCGCGTATCGCAGGGTGCTGGCGGTCAATCCGCAGATGGTGGACGCCTGGGAGTTCCTCGGCCACTCCCTGAAAAACCAGGGACGGCCCGACGAGGCCCTGGTCGCCTACCGCGAAGGGCTGCGGATCTCCAACGGCTCGCCTTCCATCGCCGTGTCCGCCGCCTCTCTCTTTTTCGGCCTCGGCCGGCTCGACGACGCTGCGACCCACGCCCGGATGGCGGCACCCACCCATCCCTCCTTCGCTCACGGCCTGCTCGCCCAGATCGCCCTGCGCAGGGAGAACCTCGAGGAGGCCGAGAAGGAGGCGAGGCTGGCGATGGAGGAGGAGAGCCTCCGGCTCGGCCCCATGATCACGCTCGCCGAGGTGCTCCATGCCCAAAAGCGGTACGAACAGGCGCTGGAACTGACCCTCCGGGCCGGGAACGTCTATGAACAGCGGGAAGCCAAGGACCCCGACCTGATCCAGGGGCTGTCGCTGATCCGCGGCAAGGTCCTGGCGGACGTCGGCGACACGCCCTCGGCGGAGGCCGCCTTTCTCCAGGAGATCCGCCTTTTTCCTTCGGATGTCCGGGCCTACTCGAACCTCGCGATCCTCTATGCCCTGAGCGGCCGTCCCCAACGGGTTGGAGCCACCCTCCGCCAGATGGTGGAGACGAGCCCCACGCCCGCGGCCTACGCCGAGGCGGTCAAGACCCTGCGGGCTTTGAACGACCCCGGGAGCGCGGAGTCGCTGCTGCGTTTCGCGCTGGGCAGGTTCCCCCGGGATGGGGAGCTGCGGGAGCTCGCTCGAAAGGGGTAAAGGACAAAGGACGTAAAGGACATAAACGACCTAAAGGACAGGGCTTTCTTGTCTTGAGTCCTTTAGGTCCCTTATGTCTTTTATGTCCTTTTCAGCTCTTCCGCCGCGGCCGCCAGCTCCGGCCTTCCGGCCTCGTCGGCCGCAGCG
>JANOCF010001355.1:0-4808 GCA_031412055.1 Holophagales bacterium
CTGCAATTTGGGGATGAAATCGATCGTAGCGAGTTCAGGGAATATCTGTCGCAGCCTCAAGGTTGGAACCGCTTCACCTATACCAAGGGTAATCCGCTGAAGTACATAGACGCCGATGGCGAAAGCGCAGCGTTGGCACTATCAGTACCCCTGTTTTCAGGGAGCAGTAGCCTGGCCAGTATAGCGGCTGCGGCTAATCCTGTCGGCGCTGTCATTCTGGTGGGATCCGGAAGTTTCCTGTTGGGTACTGGCATCAACAAGATTCCGGGGGTAAGCGAGACAATTCAGGATGGGTTTGGAACTATTCTGGATACGATCTACCTGGCGCAGAACACAAAGCATAACGTAATAATCGCCAACAGCAACCTTGCGCGAGCGATAGAGCACGTTGGTCTGCTCAACACCGGCGGGGGGCCTGGCAAGGATCCGGATTTCAACCATCATAAGACGGAGATCAAAGCTTTCCTGAAAAATGCCAAGAAGGCTGCAGGCCGGCTTCCGGGTAAGTTGCGAGATGCCTTCCTGAAAAAAATTGAAGAGATTGCACGTCAAGGAGGGGTTTCGGTATGAAATTTTTAGAGCAACTTAGAAGCAGGCAGCCGGGCAGCACAGTTGCCTACCATCTAGAGGGCCTTCTTGATGCTAACGAAAAGATCCACTCCTGGATTGTCAAACTCGGCGAGATCCCAGAGGAGGACCGCGCAGTTCAGGCGGAGACAATTACGCTTCTTCAAGTGGAAATCTATTCGCATCTCGCTTTCCATCTGAAAGAACTGCGCAAGCCATTGCAGCGTCTTGAGTCGGCGATTTACAAACAGCTAGAGAAAATAGAAGATGAAGGAAGCGGCTCAATTGGCAGAGATGTAGAGGAGGTACAGGTTAACAGCCGGCGCTCAAAGAAGCGGTTACCTTCAAAATGACATTCTGCCTCCACACAAAGGGAGGCTGAGGCGTGCGGCAACACGCCCAGGCTGTCTTTCTCCCGGGAACTCCGACTCCCTACCAGCTGGAGCGGGTGCAGTTCGGGGCGAAGACGTAGTCGTCCGAGGCCGAGTTGAACTCGTCCTGGCACGCGCTGCAGCAGTAATGGTGCTGTTCGCAGCAATCGTGCTCGCCGCAGTCCGCGGTCCAGGCGCTGGTGCCGAGGATCGCGTCGCAGCCGGCGCCTGTGTTGGCGCAGCGCCCCTACAAAGGTCGTTATGCTATTGATCGGAGCCTCTAAAGCTGCGCGAGGGAAGCTCAAGAGGCTCCAGGGCAAGACACGACAGCAAGCTGAGGAGCTGATCGATCGTGCCGAACAATCTTTAGAAAAATAGATCGAAGGTGGCGGATAAAACTTCGTCTGGAGCTGATACGATGGAATCTTTGATGAGTTCGTTCAATCGTGCACTCGAACGGTTCCTGAAGAAGGAAGAGCTGCCCCGAGAGATCGTCGGTGATCTTGATGATCTACTTGGCACAGCCGAGAAGCTCTGTGAGCTTTTGAAAGACATTGCTCGGAATGGCGAACATCTTTCGAAGAAGGAACTAAAGTCCAGACTCTTCGTTGTTCAAATCATGGTCGAGCAGGATCTACCCATGATCATGGCGGATCTGCTTCCGCCGCTGCGCAAGCTCTCCGGCGAAGATTTGGGCGAGGAGGAATAGGAGGAGAACTTGGCCGGTGAGAGGAGGTTGAACAATCAGGTCCATCAAGCTCGTGCAACGGGAGCCCGTGCTTACAATGACCACGAGTTCTGGACATTATCGGCGGATTGTTTTCATTGGAGTCGGGACTCTCCTGCATGTAGGATTGACGATCGGTCTCTTCCGCTTCTATGTCCAGGCAGCCATGGAAGCATCACATGGCAACGAGGTTTCAACTTTCACCAATCTTTTCAAAGCCTCCGGGCACTTTTACTTTGGCCGTTTCTTCTTCCGCTTTTAAAGAAGCATCCAGAACTTCTTTTGAATGGGGGGTCGGGGATTTTCCTTCTCTTGCTGAATAGCTTTGTCTGGGTCGCCGGGGGAACTTGGGCCTACACCTCGCTACGCAGTTATCGAAATCGATCCTGAGGCCGATGCCAAGGCGCAGTCGTCGCTCGATGCGCTCTCCGGGATATGTAAATTGATTTCAAAAATTGGTACACGGGAGAGAATGTCCGGGGTCCTTGCCCCGGCTCTTCTGAGCCTTGCGAGTTGCTTATCGCCGCTTGAGGCGACTCTCAGCCGGGGGCACGCGGCCGCACGCCCCTGGCTGAGAGTCGGGAGTTCCGACCCTCTACCAGCCGGAGCGGGTGCAGTTCGGGGCGAAGACGTAGTCGTCGGAGGCCGAGTTGAACTCGTCCTGGCAGGCGCTGCAGCAGGAATGGTGCTGCTCGCAGCGGTCGTGCTCGCCGCAGTCGGCCGTCCAGGCGCTGGTGCCGATGATCGCGTCGCAGCCGGCGCCGCAGCGGGAGCGGCAGTTGTAGGCGTTCGGACCCGTGGCCAGCGTTTCGCCGATCAGGCCGTGGCTGCCCCCGTCGTGATAGAGCGTCTTCGAGGTGATGCCGCAGAGGTTGGTCCAACTCCTCGACTGCGGAGCCACGATGCGGCTCATCTTCACCGGTGCGAGCGGATGCGCACCCCACAGGTTCGCTCCCCGCAGCAGGGCATCGGCCTCGGGAGTCTTGTTGCCCACCCTGCGCGCCACCACGTAGGCCAGAGAGCGGAAGAGAAAGCGCTCTGTCTTCGTCATGCTCAGACCCTTCGGGTAGGACGGCTCGGCGGTACGCTGCTGGTTGTCCACGAGCAGCCCGAACGTGCCGCGCCCGGCGAGGTCGTACTCGACTCTGACCAGCCCCCCGCCGATCGTGTAGCTGTGAAAGGCCAGCTCCCCGGCCTCGGTGCGTAGCGTCCCCTCGATCTCCCCCCGGTTCCGGCGGAGACTCAGACTCATCTCAGGGAGAGCGGCGACGGACTCGGCCGACAATCCCTCCGGCAGCCCGGAGCTGGCGATCTCGGCGGACGAGAGGACGATGCGCGCCTCCTCCGCGATTGCGACCGGGGCGGTTGTGACCAGGAGAGCCACAACCAGGACTGCCTTCGCTTTCAAAAAGTGCATAGAGTTACCCTTCCCTAGAGTTCGAGGCACCCCCAAACGGGCGCCCGCCATGACTCTCCTTCCGGGCGCGCGGCCGCGCGGGGCCACCCCTGCGTCGAGGAAGAAGGTTTGCCTACAGAAGCTCTAGAAGAGAAGGTGCTCCGATGTGCCCAGGGCGAGCAGCCCGTCTTGGGAACGCCTTGTGTGAGTCCGAAGCCAGCCCTCCCGTGTGGAGCTCAGGCGTAAGAACAAGGCCATGTCCGTCTCAAGACCAGACGGGCGTCCTGCTGCGGGCCGCTACACACGGTAGAAGGTTTGTACGAGATTTCCCTTGAGGGGAAGGAGGGTAGCTGTCGTGAGTCTTTCTTCGCTAGCACGGGATGAGATGCTGAGGGATAGCTCTTTGCACCAGATCCAGGAGCCGAAGATAGAAGGCTCCCTGAACCGGATGATGTTAAGGTACGAGATCGCGCCAGCCGATGCGGAGCCGCTAGCCGAGGACCTTCGTGGCCTAGCCGCATCGCAACCCATCCAGGAGACCAGGGGCACGAATGCTCTTGACGATCTGGTCAAGTACATCCCTACCGAGTCCGTTACCTTGTACGTTGCTGCAGCATCGGCCCTTGATGCGCTGAGCCGGGCTTCCGGAGGGTTCGTGACGGGAGAAAGGTTGTACTGGTGGTTCGGGACCTTGACTCCAGTTCTATTCATTCTGATCTACGCTGGAAAACGGCGCGCCAATGGTCTGCCGCCCTTTCCCTCCCTGCGGGACTGGCCTTATTGGAAGTTGATTGCATCGACAATCGCCTTCCTAACGTGGGCGCTGGCGGTTCCGGACGGCCCCTATCTCGACGGGCAGGACGGCGGTGCCGTTGCAGCGATCGCTGCGCTCCTGGTTTCAACAATTCTGTCAATCATTGCGGCGGTCGTGGAAAAGCCAGCGCCTGGGAGTCCTTAGGGGCCTTAGGGGGTCTTCGCAACACGGAAGGCCCCCGCGGTTCTCTGCCGGCGCTGTAGAATCACGGGATGATCAAGACCGCTCTCCTCGTCCTCCTCGTCCTGGCCGGAGCTCCGGCGCCCCAGAAACCGGCGAGCGCGCAGCTGGGAGACCTGACCTGGCTCGCCGGGAGTTGGAGCGGCGACATCCTGGGCGCGGGCGCCTCCACACGGTTCGAGACGCACTACACCACGCCGCAGGGCGGAGTGATCCTGAGCACCAGCAAGGCTTTTGGCAAGGATGGGAAGCTGCGGTGGTTCGAGTTCGAGCGCTTCGAGGTCAAGGACGGGGTTCTCCAGGTCGTGCCCCATCCCAACGGCGTGGCGAGCGTCCCCTTCACCCTGGCCGAGTACGATCCGGCGGCGAAGAAGGCGGTCTTCGCCAACCCCCAGCACGACTATCCGAACCGCATCACCTATCACCGGGTTGCCGAAGACCGGCTCCTGATCGTGGTGGCGGGGGAGACCCTGGAAGCTCCCGTGATGCGGTTCCTGCTCTCCCGACAGCCCTAAGGCCGGCATCTGCGCCATGTGGCGCCATCCTTGCACGCCTGAATTCAACGGTGCTCCGAGTTGGAGCCCCGTTCGATGCCTCTATGATCTCCAATGCCCCTCATGCCCCGATGACCGAGCGCGTATCGCTGGAGCCCCTGGAATCGAGTCCGTCTAGGCCGGAACTTCCCGAGCGCCAGCTCCGGGCGATCTACGAGTCGGCGCTCGATGCCTTCCTGGTCGCCGACGACGAAGGCCG
>JANOCF010001356.1:0-3969 GCA_031412055.1 Holophagales bacterium
GCACCACGATCGCCGGCAACAGCGCGGCGGCTGGCGGAGGGATCTTCCTTTACAATCCGAACGAGCCCATCATCATCGAGAACAGCACGATCTCGGGCAACAGCGCCACGGCGGGCAACGGTGGCGGGATTTACCTGTACAACCTCTATGACGGCGACGTGGAGATTCGAAACTCCACCATCACGAGCAACACGGCAAGCGGATCGGGCGGCGGGATCTTCGCTTTCTACGGCAGCGTCGACATCGAGAACACGATCGTCGGCAACAACACCGCCGCCACCAATCCTGACATCGGCGGCGATGCCCAGTTCGATCTTTTCTACAGCCTGATCGAGAGCCCCGGCACGTCCGACATCAACAATCTCGGCGGCAGCATCGTCAACCAGGACCCGCAGCTCGGGCCGTTGCAGAACAACGGCGGTCCCACCGAGACTCACCTTCCGGCCTTCGCGAGCCCGGCGTTCAACGCAGGCAATCCCGCCTTCGTGCCGCCGCCATCGACCGATCAGCGAGGCCTCGCCCGGGTCGCGAACGGCCGGCTCGACATGGGCTCGGTGGAGATCGCGGAACTCGTGGCCGGGTCGATCCAGTTCACGGTCACCGCGGTCAACGTCGACGAGGACATCGTCACGGTGACCCTCACGGTGACTCGCACGATCGGCTCCGACGGGGCCATCTCCGTGGACTTCGCCACGGCCGACGGCTCCGCTCTCGCTCCGGCCGACTACCTGGCGGCTGTGGGCACGCTCAACTGGGCGGACGGCGACACCGCGCCCAAGACGCTCCAGATCACCATCGTCGACGACATCCTGATCGAGGCGAACGAGACTTTCACCGTGACGCTCTCGAATCCGCAGGGTGGAGCCGCCCTGGGGGCGAGCTCCACTGTGACGGTGACGATCCGGGACAACGACCAGGTTTCCGTGGTGGAGGTTCCGACCGTGGGCGACGTAGGAAAGATGCTGCTGATGGGCGTGATCGGTCTGGCGGGTCTGCTCCTTCTCCGCCGCAAGCCGGGCATGGCGGCCTCCGCCATGATCCTGAGCCTCGCCGCGGGCGATCTGGAGGCGGCCGCCACGATCAAGGAAGCGAAGTAGGCGCTAGCGCAGTCCCGAGGGAAGCCGGGGGGAGGCGAGAAGCTTCTCGAACTCCTCCCAGCGCTTCGCGGGATTCGACTCGGTGCCGCCGCGCCGCTCGATGTACTCCCGCACCAGGTCCTGCCCGAAGTTGTAGTTGATGACATAGCTCCGGTATTGATCGAAGAACCGGGTCCGCTGCTCGGACCGCTCGCGTGAGGAGAGGTTGTAGCGGACCAGCCAGTCGGCCGCCTGCTCGCGCGTGATCTCTCCGTTCAGGTACCGCCGCGCCGCCTCGTTGCCCGCGTAGGACAGCTTCTGCGTCAGGCGCTGGACCTCGTTGTAGCGCCCGGCGGTGGATGGATCGATTCCGGCCAGCGGGAACAGCCGCTCGCTTTCGAACTGTACCCGCTGCTCTCCGGGAAAGGCAACCTCGATGCCGTAGTTGGCGGTGCCTTCCGCGATCAGTGACTGGGGGCTGAACAGGGCATAGACCGAGAACTCCGGCCAGCCGCGGTCGCGCACCAAGTGCTTTTCGAGCAGCACGTTGTAGACGTGATGGCCGGGATAGCCCTCGTGGCAGGCCAGGTCGACCGCCCGGTCGATGTAGATCGGCAGGTCGGTATTGACCTGGATCAGGCTGTGGAAGTTGCCCTTGTACCAGTTGTAGCCGCTCCACGACTTGCCGGTCACGTACTCGACCTCGAAGCTCTCGCCCGGAGGCAGCTCGACATGCTGGAGGGTTCGGCGCCGGCACTCGTCGACGGCGGCCTTGAACACGGCATCGAGCCGATCGTGGGGAATGACGAAGCCCTGGCGGAAGCGCTCGATCCGGTCCGGCAGCGTCCCTTCGCCGGGCACAAGCTTTTCGAGCTGGCCGAGGATCTGCTGGAAGTGCTCCGCGCTGTTGACGGGAGCCTGGGCGTCATACAGCGCCTGAGACTCTTCGTCGAAGGTGAGGCGCTTGCCGGAGAGCATGTCGATGCGCGTCAGCATGGATTGGAGTTGCCGGACGAGATACTGGTGGCGCAGCCGCACGACCTCGTCGTCCGATGCCGGAGGATAGGCCTGGAACTCTCCGAGGAGGCTCTCCGCCTCGGTGCGGAGTTCGGCCAGGGGTCGCTTCCGGGCTTCGGCCTCGGTTCGCCACTCCGGGGGGCCGTAGTAGGCGTCGATGTAGTCGGCGTCGTGCTGGCCGACGGCGAGGACGAGCTTCACGTAAGATTCGGCGACACGATCCATGAAAAGGGTCCCCTGGGCGGAGGTCCGGGGCCGGTCCGCGCCCTGCGACGCGCAGCCGGCGACCAGACCCGGGAGGAAAAGGAAGACGAGCGGAAGATACCGTCTGAGGCTCATGCAGAGAGATTACCAAACCCTGGAGCCTGACCGCCCGTAATAGGGAGCCATGAGCGTGATCGACAGACAGCAGAGCAAGGACGGTAAGGGGATCGTAGGGATCGCGGCGTGGATCGCGCTCCTCTCGGCAGCGGTGCACCTGGCCTTTATCACCCGGTACGGCTGGTTCCGTGACGAGTTCTATTACATCGCGTGCGGAGAGCGCCTCGCCTTCGGCTACGTCGATCATCCGCCCCTCGTGGCCGTCATCGCGCGAGTCACCCGCGAGCTGCTGGGCGGGTCGATCCTGGCGACCCGACTGCCGTCCGTGCTGGCCGGAGCGGCCGTGATCTTTTTCGCGGGCCGGATCGCGCGAGAGCTTGGCGGCGGACGCTTCGCCCAGGGACTGGCCGCGCTCTGTGCCCTTTTAGCGCCGGTCTACCTGTTCGCCTTCCACGTCCTCTCGATGAACTCCTTTGACATCCTGTTCTGGACGCTGGGCGCGTGGGTCGTGGTGAGGATCGTCAACACCGGCAATCCGAAGCTCTGGCTCCTGTTCGGCCTGGTCTGCGGGCTCGGCCTGCAGAACAAGCACAGCGTGCTCTTCTTCGGCTTCGGAGTGTTCGCCGGGCTGCTGCTCACGCCGGAGCGCCGTCACTTCCGCGGCCCCTGGATCTGGCTCGGCGGACTGATCTCGGTTCTCCTCTTCCTGCCGCACGTGCTCTGGCAGATGCGGCACGACTGGCCCACCGCCGAGTTCGTGCGCAATGCCACCGCTAACAAGAACGTGGCGCTGTCGCCCGTGGAGTTCTTTACCGAGCAGATCATGCAGATGCACCCGCTGACCTTTCCGGTCTGGCTCGCTGGCCTGGGCTGGCTGCTGCTCGCTCGGTCGGGAAAACCCTACCGCGTGCTCGGCTGGGCGTACCTGGCGAGCTTCGCGGTGCTCGTCTCGCAAAACTCCAAGGCCTACTATCTCGCGCCGGCGTATCCGTTGCTCTTCGCGGCCGGAGCAACGGCTGTCGAAAGCTGGATTCGATGGAGGGCGCTGCGCGTTGCGATCCCCTTGCTACTCCTGGCGGGAGGCGCGGTCACGGCTCCGCTGGTGGTGCCGATCCTGGAGGAAGCGGATCTCGTGCGATACATCCGATCGCTGGGGATCGAGATGAGCGCCGGCGAGCGGCACGAGATGGGCGCGCTGCCGCAGCACTTCGCGGACATGCACGGCTGGGAGGAGATGGTGGCCGAGGTGGCACGCGTCTATCACTCACTTCCTCCCGAGGAGCGCGCGGTCGCGGGGATCTTCGGCCAGAACTACGGCGAGGCCGGGGCAATCGATCTTCTGGGCGAGAAGCACGGACTGCCCAAAGCATCGAGCGGCCACAACAACTACTTCCTCTGGGGTCCCCAGGGACCTGGTGAGGTGCTGATCATTATCGGCGGGGACCCCGAAGATCACCGGCAAGCCTTCCGCGATGTGCGCCAGGCGGGCACGATCCACTGCGGCTCCTGCATGCCGTACGAGAACGATCAGCCCGTCTGGATCGCGCGCGGGCTC
>JANOCF010001357.1:0-1939 GCA_031412055.1 Holophagales bacterium
CGGCGTCTCCGGACGCGCGGCACCGGCCGGTAGCCCGCGAGGAGGTGGGGGGCGAAGAGGCGGGCGAGCATCCGCTCTCCTGGAACCAGCACTCCCTCTGGTATCTCCACCGGCTGGCTCCCGACAGCCCGGCCTACAACATCGCCGGCGCGGCACGGCTCCACATCGAGGACACCACACGCCTGGGCGGCGCGATCCAGGCCCTGGTGGATCGCCACCCCATGCTGCGCGCGACGTTCGCCGACTCGCCCGACGGCCCGGTGCAGCGCGTGGCCCGGCGCGCTGCGGCGGACTTCGCCGTCGTCGACGCCACCGGATGGAGCGACGAGGAGGTCCGGCGGCGGCTCCACGAGGAGGCCTTCCGCCCGTTCGACCTGGCGGCCGGTCCCTTGTTCCGGACCGTCCTGCTGCAGCGCGGCGGCGAGGCCTTCCTGGTCCTCGCCCTGCACCACATCGCGGCCGATTTCTGGTCGATGACGGTGCTGATCCGCGAGCTCGCGGCCCTCGTTTCCGGTGAGACTCCGCCGCCGCCCTCGGCCCTGTACACGGACTTTGCGCGCCAGCAGAGGCAGGTGATGGCAGGCCCCGAAGGCGAGCGGCTCTGGGAGCACTGGCGGGAGCGCCTGGGCGCAACGCCGCAGCTCGACCTGCCCACCGACCGCGCGCGGCGGCCGGTCCAGACGCTCCGCGGCGGCTCGCGGGCGTTCCTCCCCTCGGCGGAGCGGGCCGGGGAGCTCCACCGGCTCGCCGCCGCGCACGGCTGCACTCCGTTCGTGGCCCTGTTCGCCGCCTGGCAGGCCGTGCTCGGCCGCTGGAGCGGCCAGGAGACCTTCCTGGCCGGCGCTCCCATGGCTGGGCGGTCCGAGCGCGCCTGGAGAGACGTCGTGGGCTACTTCGTCAATCCCGTGCCCCTGCGCGCCGACCTCGCCGGGAGGCCGACGGTCCGCGAGCTGCTGGCGCGGGCGCGGAGCACGGCGCTCGATGCTCTCGCGCACCAGGATCTCCCCTTCGCTCTCCTCACCCAGCGCCTGCAGCCCGAGCGCGATCCGAGCCGGCCGCCGCTGATCGCGGCCCTGCTGACCTTCGAGAAGGCGCCCGCGTCCGAGCTCGCGGGACTCGCGGTACTGGCGGCGTTCCCCGTGGGCGTTCCGGACGTCCGGCTCGACCTCGGCGGCCTGGTCCTGGAATCGATCCCCCTCGACCCGCCGGCCGCCCAGCTCGACCTTTCCTGGATGGCGGCCGAGCTGCCCGGCGGCCTCGCGGTCTTCCTCCAGTGGGACGCCGACCTGTTCGACGAGGCGACGGTCGTGCGGATGCTGTCCCATTTCGACCGTCTGCTCGCCGGCATGACGGGCGATGCGGGCCGGCCGGTCGCGGAGATCCCCCTGCTGGCCGGCGAGGAGCGCGACCAGATTCTGCTCGAGTGGAGCGGCGCCCGGAGCGGACCGCCGGCCGGCTCCGGATGTCTGCACGAGCTGTTCGAGGCCCAGGCGACACGCGCTCCCGAGGCCACGGCCCTGATCGCCGGGGACGAGCGCTGGACCTACGACGCCCTGAACCGCCGGGCCAACCGGCTGGCCCACCACCTGCGCCGGCTCGGCGCCGGACCGGAGCGGCGAGTCGGCGTGCTGATGGACCGTTCCGGCGAGCTGGTCGCGGCGCTCCTGGGCGTCCTCAAGGCCGGGGCCGCCTACGTGCCGCTCGACCCCTCCTACCCGGACGGCTGGCTGTCCTTCGCGGCGGAGGATGCGCGGATCGAGCTCCTGCTGACCGGGGCGCGGTGGCGCGGCAAGCTGTCCGGCCGGCGCGAGGTCCGCGAGGTAGAAACTACCTCCGAAGCCGTCTCGCGCGAGCCCGAGGAGAACCCGGAGCCGCTGGCAGGCCCCGGCAACCTGGCGTACGTGATGTACACCTCCGGCTCGACCGGGCGCCCCAAGGG
>JANOCF010001358.1:0-3775 GCA_031412055.1 Holophagales bacterium
AGATGAAGAAGACGAAGACGATCACCACGGCCCAGAGGATCCAGCTCAGGTACTTGAGGTTGTCACGAAAAACTTTCAGCATCGGGAGCGCTCCTTTCCCACGGAGGGACCGGGAACTCTACCAGCCGGAAGGTAAAAAAGAAAACCCCCTCGTGGGATTCCGGGGGGATCCCTCTTGCAAAGCGCTGTGTTATATTCGGCTTCCTACATGAGAGGTCGTTAGCGTGTCGGTGCAGAAGGCTACCCGCCGGAAAAGGGATTGGTACAGCGTTTCCGAGGAGACGCTGCGGGCAATCTTCGTCCTGCTGGGGACGGTGATCGTCCTCGGGGTGGGTTTTTTCGGCTATCGATTCTGGGAGAGCCACTCCCTGGAGCGGGACGCGGGGCAGGTCATCGAGGAGACGCAGAAGCTGATCCAGCGGCTCCAGCGCGACGAGAAGGCCAGCGGCTTCCGCGGCGAGTTCGACGCCGCCTGGCAGGGCTTCCAGGAGGCGCGCAACCAGTACGCCAACCAGGACTTCCGCGGCGCGCTCGACAACGCCAAGCGCAGCCGCAACATGCTTTTGACCATTCTGGACGCCCTGGAGCCCGGCTCCGCCGGCCAGGCGCAGTTCATCTCCATTCAAGGCGAGGTCGAGTACCGGCGCGGCGACGACGGCGACTGGCAGGAGGCGCGCAGCCGGGTGCCTCTCCAGAACGGCGACTACGTCCGCACGTCCGACAACGGCTCGGCCGAGATCATGTTCCGCGACGGCACCCTCTATACGGTGCGGCCGAGCACGCAGTTCATCGTCTCGTCGGCCCGCACGGCCGAGGGCCGCGAGGAGCAGGCGATCGAGATGGAGTACGGCTGGGTCGACCTGAACACCGCCCAGGGCACCAGCAACGTCAAGACGCCGAACGCCACGGCGCGGGTCCAGCAGGGCTCCGAGGCGTTCGTGGCCGTGAACCGCGAAACCAGCGATGGCCGGTTCGGCGCCTTGAGCGGCGGCATGGAGCTGACGGCCAAGGGCGGCCTCAAGCGCGAGGTCAAGGCTCTCCAGCAGGTGGTGCAGACCGGCAACCTGCTGTCCGAAGCGGCTCCGCTGCCCGGCCGGCCGGGGCTGGTGACGCCCGCCGACAACGTCGATCTCGACCTGGACCGCGCGCGGCAGGTAGCTTTGACCTGGGACCCTGTGCCCGGCGCCAACCGTTACGCGCTGCAGATCTCGCGCAGCCACCTGTTCGTCGACAACCTGATCGACGTCAAGAACCGGTCGAACACCAAGGCGACTCTCGGCCTGCGCGGCGAGGGCACCTTCCAGTGGCGGGTGGCGGCGTACGGAGATGGCGGAGTCCAGGGACCCTGGAGCAAGCCCTGGAAGTTCCGCGTCGCCTCCTTCCGCTCCGGTTTCGGTGAAAAAGACGAGACACCGCCGCAGCTCGACCTCGCGGATGTGAAATCCTACGGTAGTATCTTCATCGTCGCCGGGAGCAGCGAGCCCGGCGCGCAGGTCGAGATCAACGGAGAGCAGGTCAAGGTCGCCGCGGACGGAACTTTCACCAAGACCGTCCAGCTCACGAAAGAGGGCTGGAGCTTCATCCAGATCCGTGCGCGCGACAGTTGGGGCAACGAAAGCACCCGGCGTCACCGCGTCTTCGTGGAAAACCCGTAGAATCGTCAATCGTCGTCACTGTTTGCCGTAACGAGTCGTAACCAGCCGCACCGGTGCCCCCGCGCCGAGGCCGTCAGCCAAAAGGATCTCAAGTCCAGATGCCCCTCGCCTCCCTGCTCAGGTATTTTTCCAAAGACCTCGCCATCGACCTTGGCACGGCCAACACCCTGGTTTTTGCCAGCGGCCAGGGCATCGTCGTGCGCGAGCCCTCCGTCGTCGTCATCAACAAGCTCACCAACCGCATCGAAGCGGTCGGCAGCGAAGCCAAGGAGATGCTCGGGCGCACGCCGGGCAACATCGAGTCGATCCGGCCGATGAAGGACGGAGTCATCGCCGACTTCGAGGTCACCGAGCGAATGCTCGAGTACTTCATCAAGAAGGCGCATGGCCGCAAGATGTACGTCCATCCGCGGATCGTCATCGGCGTGCCGTCGGAGATCACGCAGGTGGAGAAGCGCGCGGTGCGCGACTCGGCCATGCGCGCCGGGGCTTCCGAGGTCTTCCTGGTGGAGCAGGCCATGATGGCGGCCATCGGCGCCGGCCTGCCGATCACCGAGCCGTCGGGCAACATGATCGTGGACATCGGCGGCGGCACCACGGACGTGGCGGTCATCTCGCTGGCGGGCACGGTCTACAGCCGGTCGGTGCGCATCGCGGGCAACGAGATGGACGTCGCGATCATCCAGTACCTGAAGCGCAAGTACAACCTGCTCATCGGCGAGCGCACCGCCGAGCAGATCAAGATCGAGCTGGGCTCCGCCTATCCTCTGAAAGAGGAGCTCAAGATGGAGATCAAGGGCCGCGACCTCGTCGAGGGCGTGCCCAAGACGCTGACCATCACCGACGAGGAGATCCGCGAGGCGCTGGCCGAGCCGGTTGCCACCATCGTCGAGGCGGTGCGCATGGCCCTGGAGCGGACCCCTCCCGAGCTTTCCGCCGACATCATGGACAAGGGCATCGTGCTCTCCGGCGGCGGCGCGCTCCTGCGCAATCTCGACCAGCGGCTCCGGGACGAGACCGGCCTGCCGGTGGTGCTGGCCGAGGACCCCCTGGCCTCGGTGGTGCTGGGCACCGGCCGGCTCCTGTCCGACATGAACCTGCTGCGCAAGGTCTCGATCCGGTAGTCCCCTCGCGGAACCGACGCAGGCGCGAGGGAGGCAATCTTGGACGAGCGCCGCACCATCTGGGTGCTGATCGTAGTGCTGATGGTGCAACTGGTGTACCTGGCCATCCAGGGCGCCCAGGCGGGCGACACGTGGCTGGAGTCCGCGGGTCTGCGCGTGCTCGGGCCCGCGGCGCGCGGCATCACCGCAATCCCCAGCTCCTGGACCGACTTTCGCGAGGGGCTGCGCCTGCGCGGCAGCCTCCAGACGGAGAACCGGGAGCTCCGCCGCGAGGTGGAAGCGCTGCGGCTGCGGCTCCTGCAGCTCACCGACCTGGAGAACGACATGCGCCGCATGGGCGCGGCCGTGGAGTACACCACGCCGCCGGTCGGCCGCATCCGGGCCGCCGACGTGGTCTACGCGGACCACGCCTCCTGGCTGCGCACGCTGCTGATCTACACCGGCGACCAGCCGGCACGGGTCAACCAGCCGGTGCTCTCGGCCGCCGGCCTGGTCGGCCGGGTGGTCACGGTGGCCGGCCCCTATGCCAAGGTCCAGCTCATCACCGACCGCGCGGCCAGCGTGGGCGCGATGATCCTGCGCACGCGCCGCCAGGGCGTTGTGCGGGGCAGCGGGATCGGGCGCGTCGGGCTGGAGCTGGACTACGTGCCGCACCAGGCAGACGTCCGGCCCGGCGACCGGGTGCTCACGGCGGGCATCGACGGCGTCTATCCCCGCGGTATCCCGATCGGCGCCATCGTCGACGTGAAGAGCGGCGGACAGCTCTTCCACAGCATCCTGGTCTCGCCCGCGGTCGACCTGGGTGCCCTCGACCAGGTGTATCTCCTCGATAGCTCGCCCATCCCCGCTGAGATCAAGGAGGCCGTGCCCGGTGTCCGCCCTTAGGCTCCTCGCCGGCCTCGCCGCCGCCGCCTTGTTTCACCTGGGGATGATGAAGCTCGGGCCGGAGCTGGCGCGGGTGATGGACGTCTTCCTCGTCGTCGTCGTGCTCTACGG
>JANOCF010001359.1:0-3243 GCA_031412055.1 Holophagales bacterium
GATCGAGAACAACAGCATTACCAGAACGCTTCTGCTTCTCATGCAAGTCTCCTTGTCAAGGAATGGACGGTCGGCCGCGCGCACGCCATCGGCAGCACAGCGGCACAAGGGCGCAATACTTTCTGTATTGCACACCTACAGACTTGGAGAATATATACAGAGTTGTACTCTGTCCAGAGGGAGGAACTACTTGACGCGGGCCACGACGACCGTGATGTCGTCGGTCTGCTCGCCATCTCCCTTGAAGTGGGAGAGGTCGCCCAGGATGGCGTCGCGCATCTCGCGGACGGTGTGGGCGCTGGGAGCGGCGCGGGCGATCGTGCGCTGCAGACGGGGATAGCCGTAGTCCTGGCCCAGGGCGTTGCGGGTCTCCACCAAGCCATCGGTGTAGAGGATCAGGAGGTCTCCCCGCCTCACCTTGCACTGGACCTGCTGATAGCCGGAATCCAGCATCGTGCCGAGCGGCGGCGCGCCCTCCCCCAGTTCGGTGAAGGTCTTGGCCTGCGTGTCCCAGTGCAGGACCGGCGGATGCCCGGCGCTCGCCACGGTGAGGGTCACCCCGTCTTCCGAGCGGTCCAGCACGGCTAAGAGCAGGGTCACGTACGTCCGCCGGTCCGTGGTCTTGCGGACCATCTGGTTGAGCCGGCCCAGGACCTCCACCGGCGCGGCCAGGTCCTTCTCCAGCAGATAGAGGCAGCTCCTCACCCCGGAGAGCAGCAGCCCGCTCGCCAGGCCGTGGCCGGACACGTCGCCGATCACCAGCGCGAGCTGCGTCGCGGAGAGCCGGAAGTAGTCGTAGTAGTCACCCCCCACCTCCGTGGCCGGAAGGGAGGCCGCGGCCAGATCCACCCAGCCGATGTCCGGCGGGAGCTGCGGCAGCATGCTGAGCTGGATCTTGCGCGCGTACTCGATCTCCTCCCGCATCCTCAGACGCTCCCGGGCGCGGGCGTGCTCCGTCCGCCAGACCCCCAGGAATCGGCGCTTCTCCATCTGCGTCAGGACCCCCGAGATCACCAGGCAGAGCACGCACATCGTGGTGATCGCCCCTACGTCGTCCCCGTCGGGGAAGGCATTGGCCGACGGCAGCCCCGCCGGGCCGAGCGGCAGGAGCGCGGCCACCCAGAGGGTGATGTACGTCATCAGGTGCTCCGACAGACGCAGCCGGAACCCGATGAGCACGAAGGTGATCGGAATGAAGGCCGTCACCGGTTCTGTCGCTCCCAGGCTCACCGCCTTGAGCACGATCAGCTGCAGGAACAGGAACCCAAGCAGGATCTGGCGGAAGTAGACGGTATAGAACCGCTCCCGGCGCACGAGGACCAGAAGGACCGTCGCGACGAGCCCCACCAGGCAGAGACCGAGCACTCCATAATGCCGGCCCGTCGCGGACTGGCCGATCCCCACGAGGGACATCACGATGATCACCGCCAGAAGCCAGCGGAAATAGCGGTAGTTCCGAGCGTCGAAGTGACGCTGGAGTGCCAGGGGCTCGGGGAGCAGGACGAGCTCGTCGATGGAGGGCGATTTCATGAGTCGTCGGGGTCAGGTCGACGAGCCGGCCGGTGTCACCGCTCCCAATCCGGGGCGCTCGGAGGGTCGATGAGGCGCCGGCCCCGGTCCAGATCCGAGATCCGCCGCATCTCCTCCTCAGAGAGGACGAAATCGAAGATCTCCAGGTTCGCGCGCAGGTGCCCGGGACTGGATGCCTTGGGGATGGCCGCCACGTGGTCCTGCTGGACCAGCCAGCGGAGGGTCACCTGGGAAGGCGTCTTGCCGTGCCGCTTGCCGATCTCCTGGAGAGTCTTGTCCTGGTGGACCTCCCCGCGGGCCAGGGGGCTGTACGCGGTGAGCAGCAGGTCGTGCCGCCGGGCGAGGTCGAGCAGCGCCGTCTGGCCCAGGTAGGGGTGAAACTCCACCTGGTTGCAGACGATCGGGGCGATCTCCAGGGCGCGGCGCAGCAGCGAGGGCGGAAAGTTGCTCACGCCGATCAACTTCGTCTTCCCCTCATCCTGGAGCTGACGGAAGGCGCCCAGCGTCTCCTCCAGGGGGACGACCTTGTTCGGCCAGTGGATCAGCAGGAGGTCGACGTAGTCGGTGTCGAGACGGCGCAGGCTGTCTCCGCCCGTGCGGAGGACCGAGGCGCGGTCCAGGCTCTCCATCCAGATCTTGGTGGTGAGGAAGATGTCCTCCCGGGGTATCCCCGACGCTTCCGAGGCGCGGAGGGCGCGGCCCACCTCCGCCTCGTTGCCGTAGAGCTGGGCGGTGTCGACGTGCCGGTAGCCCATGTCCAGGGCCTCCTCCACCGTCCGCTGGCAGGCCTTCCCCTCCAGTTGCCAGGTTCCCAGTCCGAGGACGGGAACGCGGAGGCCCTGGATTTCAGCGTGCTTCATGGGGGGAGTCTATGCCAGGTCACTCGTACCGCAGTGCCTCCAGCGGATCGACCCGCGTGGCCCGCAGGGCCGGCAGCCAATTGGCCACCAGCGCCACCAGCAGGAGCACGACTGGGACGACCACGAAGGTCACCGGATCGGTGGCGCTCACGCCGTAGACCTGCTCGCGCAGGAACCGGCTCAGGAACCAGGCTCCGACCAGCCCCAGGGCCGCGCCGGCCAGCACCAGGCGCATGCCCTGCCCCACCACCAGCCGGCGAACCTGGTCCGGACGGGCGCCCAGGGCCATGCGGATGCCGATCTCGTGCGTGCGCTGGGACACGGTGTAGCTCACCACGCCGTATACCCCCACCGCCGCGAGGAGCAGGGCGAGACCGGCGAAGAGGCCGAGGAGCAGCGTCTTGAACCGGCTCTGGGCCATGGCCTCGGACACCACCTGCTCCATCGGCTGCACCTTCTCGAGAGGAAGATCGCGATCCATCTCCCGGAGGGCCTCGCGCAGAGCCCCGGCCACCTGCACGGGGTCGCGGGCGGTGCGCAGCACCACGAACGCCTCCGTGTTGGGGGCCTGGATCTGTGGCCAGTACACCTCCGCGGTCTTCTCCTGGTCCATGCTCTCGTGCCGCACGTCCCTGACCACCCCGACCACGGTGCGCCACTGCGCTTCCGGGTCGGCCGGGTCGTCGAACGTGAAGCGCTTGCCGAGGGCGCTCTCGCCGGACCACTCCCGCGTGGCCATCGTCTCGTTGACAATGGCCACGGGCTGGCCGTTGCGGCCGTCCCGGGTGTCGAACTCCCGCCCCTGCAGCACGGAGATGCCCAGGGCGCGGAAGTAGCCGGGGCTGGCGAACCG
>JANOCF010001360.1:0-3498 GCA_031412055.1 Holophagales bacterium
GGTCAGGCTGGCGGCCACGTTGATCCCCCACGGCCTGTCCGGAGCGATCTGATACATGCCGTTGAGGCTGTACGACCAGCCGCTGTTGATGAACACGTTGCCCTCAGGACCGGAGGCGACGCCGGAGCCCTGGAGGACGTCGGTGCCGTCCACGATGCCGCCGCCGATCGTGTCGGTGGGATCCTCGTTCTCGCTGTCCGGGATGTCCCACGTCCAGTCCTGCCAGGAGACGTTGCCGCGCGCCATCCACCGGTTGGACAGGCGCTTGTGGAAGGTCATCGAGGCGCCCAGGTATTCCTGCTCCCGGTCGCCGTTCTCAAGCAGGAAACCGTTGCGGGTGCTGACGCCGTTGCGCAGAACCCAGTAGGTCAGGAAGTAGGGCTCGCCGTTCGGCCGCACACCCCCGACAGTCTCCGCCGGCACGTAGTCGTCGCGGCGGTGCGGCCGGCCGGTGCTGCCCAGGTTCTCCTCTGCGAACGGATCGCCGTCGAAAACCAGCAGCTCGGTCTCGAGCCTGTCGCGGAGCTGGCGATAGTTGAGGTTGAGCCCGACCATCAGCTCCGGCCGGACGGCATGCTCGATTCCGAGGAGCAGCTCATCGGTGATCGGAGCGTTCAGGTCCGGGTCCAGCGCGTTGGACTGCAGCGCCCCCAGCGTCAACGGGTTGACGTTGCCGCTGGGCGGCAAGGCCTCGGGACCGAGCTCGAACGGATCGAGCACGGGACCGCCGTCGTTGCTGGTGTAGAAGTACCGGTACTGCGGCGCGCCCAGGGGATGCAGCCAGCCGGCGAAGTTGGTGGCGAGCTGGTCGGCGTAGCGCGAGTAGCTGGCGCGCAGCAGCGTCCGGTGAGCGTCGCCGAGCGAGTAGGTCAGGCCCAGGCGCGGAGAGAGCGTCTCCCATTCGAAGCCGCTGTCCCGGCCGCTGAAGGTGGCGGAAGGAAGCAGATCCGGGAAGACCGGGTTGGCTTCCACCGTGGTGTCGAGCAGCTCGCCGCCCTGGCGGTCGTAGCGCAGGCCGACGTTGGCCGTGAGCCGGCCGGCCGAGAACGTGTCCTGGATGAAAAGGTTTCCGTAATCGGCCTTGACGTTGGTCCGTCCCTCGCGGGCCAGCAGCAGCAGGCCGCCGCAGCACTCGAAGCCGCCGCCCGGCCAGCGCAGGAGCGAGCTCTGCTCCACGGTGCGGTAGCCGGCGCCGTACCTGAGCTCGTGGGAGAGCGCTCCGGTGATGAAAAAGCTGGATGCGTCGAGCTTGAGCTGCTCCTGCGGGCGCTCCACCTGATTGATCAGAAAGCTGTTCTGCCAGACGCCGTCGGTGCCCAGGACGGGAAGGGCTTCGCCGCCCTGTGGCACGAGCTCGAAACCGCCTTTGATCACGGAAAACATGCCCGTGACGAAGAAGTTGGAACCGATCACCTGGTTGTCCTCGACCTTCCACGCGGTGGGATCGGGGCCGAACCCGCCCTGGTTCCAGGTGGTCTCCTGCGGGCGCAGCGGACCGGCGTTGCGGCCGAGCTTGACCTTGTCGTCCTGCCACACGAAGGCCATGGCCGAGTTGGACGGCGTGATCTGGCCGTTGAGCTTGAGGTTCCAGTCCGTGATCTTCGTGTTGTCGGTGAAGTCGTTGACGGTGAGGAGATCGACCTTCTGCTCCGCGTAGGAACCCCACACCCAGAGCTTCTCCCTGACGATGGGGCCGCCGATCTCCGCGCCGTAGTCCGCGACCTCGGAGATGCGGTTGCCCTGCTTCAGCTCGTTCTGCGCGTTGCCCCGGTTCCACGGGCCGGCCTGGCCGAGATCGCCCGCGTCGAGGCTCGTGTCCGACTGTGTGCCGTCGTCGCCGGCCACGTAGCGGCCGGAGGCGCGCCATTCATCGGTCCCGCGCTTGGTCACCATGTTCATGACCACGCCGCCGGTGGCCACCGATGCGTCGCTGCCGCCGGTGGTGATCTGCATCTCCTCGAAAGATTCGAAATCGAAGTAGCCGGGAGAGGAGCCGGTGGCGGACATGTCGGTGAGCACCATGCCGTCGAGCGACCAGACCGCCTGGTCCACGCACGAGCCGGGGCCGACGAAGTTGGACTGCTGCCCGCTTTCGTTGCCGCCGACGTTGATGCGGTCCATCAGCACGCCGGGCACCGTCTGCATGATGGCCCAGGGATCCCGGGCCGTGGGAACCTTCTCCATCTCGGCGCGGGAAACGATGCTCTCGCGGGAGATGCGTCGCGTATCCAGGAGCGCCGCCTCGCCGCCGTTGACCACCATGCCTTCGGAGAAACGGGCTGGCGACAGCGTCAGCAAGATGTCGGTGTTGCGGCCGAGGCTGACGTCGATGCCAGGCTGCTCGACGGACGCGAATCCATCGAGGTCGGCCTTGATGCCATAGACGCCGGGAGAAAGCCCGAGGAAGCGGAACTTTCCCTTTTCATCGGTAACCTGAAACTGCGTTGCGCCGACCCCTGTCAACATCGCCATGACGCCGGGGAGCGGTTGTCCGTCCACATGGAACACGGTGCCGTGCAGAGCTCCGGTCTGAACCTGGGCGAGCGCCGGGCCGGCGAGCACCAGCCATGCAGCGAGCCCCAGGAGCGCGAGCTTCGAACCGATCTTGCTATTCATGATAGATCATCCTCCTGACCCGAATTCGTTTCTTTTCGTTGCGTCGACAGTCCCCCACTGTGTGCCGCTCCTGGCGTCACCTCCCTTCAGGAAAAGAACCTTCGAAACCGTGCAAAGGCAAGGGGCGTGCCACGGGCAGAACAGAGCAGAAAACCCTTTATTTATCTATGTTTTCTGGACTCAGCGGGATGGACGTCCCGATTCGAGGACTGTCTCCGCGTTCAGGAAAACGGATCGCAAGCCGGGGCTGGCCGCGGGAAAGCCGCGCCGGCCGGCGTTTTCGGTCACATTCGAAAAGTTGAAGACAGGTCCGGAAAGCTGCGCTGAAACGCCAGCCGACATCCGCGGAGGTCGGCGGCGGACGGTTCCGTCTCCAGGAGAGGACGGCGGGACCGCGAGACCCGCGGATGTCCTTTCCGGGTACCGGACCATAGCCTTGTCACGTCTTTCCGGATAAACTTCCCTCATGAGCCGAAAGGAACAGCTTCAGCTCTTCCCCGGACTGGCCGCTCCCGAGCGCGAGGGCGTGGCTCCCGTGGAATTTTCCGAGGAGCTGGCCGGGCTGGGCCGGGTGTTGCCCGAGGATGTCTATCTCGGTGGCTCCACCTGGTCCTTTCCCGGATGGCGCGGGCTGGTCTACGAGGGCTAGCACTCCGAGTCGAAGCTGTCCCACGAGGGGCTCGTGGCCTACGGGCAGCACCCGCTCCTGCGCTGCGTCGGCGTCGACCGCACCCACTACACACCCATCGCGGCCAAGGACTTCGCCGGGTATGCGGCGCAGGTGCCGGACCACTTCCGCTTCGTGGTCAAGGCGCACGAGGCGTGCACGATCTCCCGCTGGCCGGACCGGCCGCGCTACGGCGACCAGCGCGGCCAGGTGAA
>JANOCF010001361.1:0-2782 GCA_031412055.1 Holophagales bacterium
CGGAGACGAACACCGCCACCGCGGACAGCCGCTCCAACCAGGGAGCCGCCTCCCGCATGTCGATCCGCAGCCACCCGAACCCGACCGGCCCGATCGCCATGCCCAGGAGCAGGTAGATGACGGAGGTCGTGACCGGCAGACGGCGCAGGTAGGCCGACGACAGCGCCATCACCAGCAGCAGCGCGCCGCAGACACCCATCCATCCGAGAAAGCTCATCGGTCCGTCCCTGGCCGTATCCTTGGCACTATTCTTGGCAATATCAGCGATATTCTCCTGCTCATGTTCCGCATCCGAAGGATCTACGACTCCGTCCTGCCCGTGGATCAAGACGCCGTCCGTCAGGTGCAGGAGATCCTGACCTCGGCGATCGAGGAGGTTCGTCCCAGCGACGTGGCATCCATTCCAGAGGTGCTGCGAAATCCGTACCGTCAGCGCTTCCACACGCGCCTCTTTGTTGCGGAAAGGCCACCGGGCCGGGTCCAGGGATTTGCACTGGTGCTCCACGAGCCGGACTTGCGCTTCCTCTTCCTGGACTACATCGCTTCGGCCCGGGGAGGCGGCGTAGGCGGCGCTCTCTACCAGCGGTTGCGGGAGGAGGCCACGGCTCTCGGCGTGCGCGGGATCTTCTTCGAGTCGCTCCCGGACGACCCTGCCCTCTGTCACCGGCCGGAAAAGATCAAGGACAACGCGGCCCGGCTGCGCTTCTACGAGGGCTTCGGCGCCCGCCCGATCGCGGGGACCGAGTACGCGACGCCCGTGGGTCCCGGCGACGACTGCCCTCCCCTGCTCGTGTTCGACGGCCTCGGCTCCGCGGAGCCGCTGCGCCGCGACTTCGCCCGCAAGGTCGTCCGCGCCGTGCTGGAGAGCAAGTACGGGCATCTCTGCCCGCCGGAGTACGTGGACCGGATCGTGGGATCGTTCCGGGACGACCCGGTCGCCCTGCGCGAACCCCGGTATGTGAAAGCCAGGCTGCCGCCGAAGCAGGGAGCGGTCCGCGCGCCGGGACCGATCCGGCTGGTGGTCAGCGACAAGCACCACATCCACCACGTGCGCGAGCGCGGCTACGTGGAGTCGCCCGTGCGGGTGCCCTCCATCCTGTCGCAGCTCGACGCGAGCGGCATGTGCGAGAGGATCGAGGCCCGGTCCTTCCCCGACAAGTGGATCCTGGCCGTGCACGACCCCGAGCTGGTCGACTACCTGCGGCGCGCCTGCGAGGAGGTCCCGGAGGGCAAGTCGGTCTACCCGTACGTCTTCCCGATCCGCAACTCGCCGAGACCTCCCCGGGACCTGTCGCTGCGGGCGGGCTACTGGTGCATCGACACGTTCACGCCCATCAACCGCAATGCCTGGCCGGCCGCCCGCCGCGCCGTGGACTGCACTCTCACCGCCGCCGAGGAGATCCTGCGCGGCCATCGTTTCGCCTACTCGCTGGTGCGCCCGCCCGGGCATCACGCCGAGCGGCGGGTCTTCGGCGGCTTCTGCTACCTGAGCAACGCGGCGATCGCCGCCAACTACCTGAGCGCGCACGGCAAAGTTGCCATCCTGGACGTGGACTATCACCATGGCAACGGCCAGCAGTACATCTTCTACGACCGGGCCGACGTGCTGACCGTCTCGATCCACGGCCATCCCAACTTTGCCTACCCGTACTTCAGCGGCTTCGAGGACGAGCGGGGCACCGGCACCGGCGAGGGCTTCAACCTCAACCTGCCGCTTCCCGAGACGGTGGACGGACCGCAGTACCGCGAAGCCTTGGAGCGGGCGCTGGGAGAGATCCGGGCCTTTCAGCCGCTGATCCTGGTCGTGGCGCTGGGGCTCGACCCGGCCAAGGGCGACCCCACCGGCACCTGGCAGCTCACCGCCCGGGACTTCGAGGAGAACGGGCGGATGATCGGAGCCCTGCGCCTGCCCACGCTGGTCGTGCAGGAGGGCGGCTACCGCACCCGCACCCTGGGCGTGAACGCCCGGCACTTCTTCGAGGGGTTTCTGGCAGGGGCGGCACGGTAGGAGCAGCCGAGGTACTTCCAGTTCGTCGAGTCGTCGTAGAATCCCGCGCTGGACGCCGCACCCTCTAACGAAAAGGAATCGAGATGAACCTGAGACTCCTCGCCGCCGCCCTTGCCCTCTCCCTCATGGCCTGCTCGGGGAAGACGGATGAGAGCACCGCCCCGTCCAGCACCGCCCAGCCAGATACCGCAGCCAGTGCTCCCGCCGCGGAGCAGGAAGCCGGCGCGGACACGTTCGCCATGCCGGCGAGCCTCCAGACCACTCCGTCCGGGTTGCAGTACGCGATCGACCAGCCCGGCACAGGCGCCAAGCCACAGGCGGGCCAGACGGTGACCGTCCACTACACCGGCTGGCTGACGGACGGCACCAAGTTCGACAGCTCGCGTGACCGCGGCGAGCCGTTCTCGTTCGAGATCGGGCAGGGGCGCGTCATCGAGGGCTGGGACGAAGGCGTGGCCGACATGAAGGTCGGCGAGAAACGGACCCTGGTGATCCCACCGGGTCTGGGCTATGGCGAGCAGGGCTCCGGCGCCATCCCGCCCAACGCAACGCTGGTCTTCAAGGTCGAGCTGCTGGGCGTCGAGTAGCGGCCGGCACGAAGCCGGAGGCTTACTTTTTTCTGGGGGCCTTCCTCGGCGTCATGCCGCTGGCTCCTGAAGGCCAGGCGCTGCCTCTGGGCGATTCATGAAACCCTGCTGAACTCCATGGTCCAGTTGGTCTCCCACGTCTGTCCGCCGTCGTCCGAGAACGCTTGTTCCCATCGGGCGTGGTTCG
>JANOCF010001362.1:0-1541 GCA_031412055.1 Holophagales bacterium
CTCCACTGGAAGAGCCCGCAGTCCGGCCAGCCCTGGCTCACCGTGGCCGGCGTGGTGGAGGACGCCCGCTATCGCGACCTGACCCGCACGCGCCACAACATCTACGTCCCGTTCCGGCAGGAGCCCCACTGGTCCATGGACCTCGTGCTGCTGACCGAAGAGGACGACCCGCTGGCCCTGGTGCCGGCTGCGCGGGCGGCGATGAGCCGTCTCGATCCGGAGCTGCCGCTGGCCGGCATCACGACCCTGGAGCGGTCCTTCTCGGAGGCCGTGGCCCGCCCCCGCCTCCGCGCCGTGGTGCTGGCGGCCTTCGCGGCGTCCGCGCTGCTGTTCGCTGCCGTGGGTCTCTACGGTCTGACCGCGTGGTCGGTGTCGCAGCGGCAGCACGAGATCGGGGTGCGCCTGGCGCTGGGTGCGAGCCGCGGCCAGGTGTTCGTCCTGATCCTGCGGCAGGCGCTCGGTCTGACCCTGGCCGGCCTGGCCGCCGGGCTCGCCGCCGCCCTGGCCCTGGCGGCGACCGGCTGGATCGACGACCTGCTCCACGGCGTGCGGCCGACCGACCTGGCCACCTTCGCCACCGTGGCCCTGGTGCTGCTCGCCGCCGGACTGGCCGCGAGCCTCTCTCCGGCCCTGCGCGCCAGAGAGGTCGAGCCCCGGAACGCCTTGCGCGGAGAGTGACCCTTCCTGTAGTACGCTATCCGTCATCCAGACATGGATGAAACATTGAACATCCCCTTGGGCCCCGAGGAGGCTGAAGACTACGCGCGCTTGCGCGGCGACCTCGTGCGCGCGGTCAACCGCATCTGCCCCTCCTGGCTCACCAGCCGCGCCGACGACCTCGTGCAGGTCGCCCTCCTGCGGGTGCTGGAGCTCCGCCGAAAAAGTGAGGAGAATGCCCAGTTCTCTCCGTCTTACCTGAGGAAGGTGGCCTACAGCGCACTGATCGACGAGATCCGGCGCTGGCGGCGGCGGCGGGAGACCCCCCTGGAGACGGACGAAGGGGGGATCGACCCGGCGGCCGAGCGGGAGTCCGGGAATCCCAACCCGGAGGAACGCTCCACCGGACGCGCGGTCGGCCGGGCCATCCGGGACTGTCTCGGACAGATGGTGCGCCCCCGGCGCCTGGCCGTCGCTCTTCACTTGCAAGGTCACAGCGTCCCGGATGTCGGGAAGCTGATGGGCTGGAGCTCCAAAAAGGCGGACAATCTCGTCTACCGGGGCCTGTCCGACCTGCGGGAATGCCTCGGGGCGAAGGGGATAAAACCATGACACCAAACGATGACGAGCTCACAAAGCTGCGCCGGGCCTTCGCGGCGCCGGTTCATGCGGCATGGCAACCCGCGGGCTGCCCGGAACCCAATCGGATCTGGGGGGCCGTGCGCGGCGAGCTGCGGCCTGACGAGGTCCGCGAGATCGTGGACCATGTCGCTATCTGCTCTTCCTGTGCCGAGGACTGGCGCATCGCCATGGCCTTCGAAGAGGAGGGCCGGCGCGTCGAGCCCGTCGTGGTCCCCTCGAACGTGATCAGGCCCCCGGTCTCG
>JANOCF010001363.1:0-3251 GCA_031412055.1 Holophagales bacterium
CGTCTCAACCGTGCGGCCCGCGACCTGGCGGGCGTCGAGTTCGAGGACGCCGTCAACCAGCCCGTGGCCGTGCTCGGCGACGGCAACCCGTGGCGGACCCTCCGCGAGCTTCTGCCCCAGGTGGAGCGCACCGGCGAGGTCGGCTCGGGGCAGGGCCGCGACGAGCAGGGGAGGACCTGGGACATCTCCCTCAGCCCCGTCTCCAGCCCGGACGGCCAGAGCGGGGCCGTGGTCGTGGCCCGGGACATCACCGTCCTGGTCCGCCTCCAGGAGTCGCTGCGGCGCAGCGAGACCATGTCGGCCATGGGCGCCCTGGTGGCGGGCGTGGCCCATGAGGTGCGCAACCCGCTCTTCGGGATCTCCGCGACCCTGGACGCCTTCGAGTCGCGCTTCGGCAAGAGGAAGGACATCCGGCGCTACTTCGACGTCCTTCAGGGGGAGGTCAAGCGCCTGAGCGAGCTGATGCACCAGCTCCTCGACTACGGCAAGCCGCTGCGCCTCGACATCGCCCCGCTGGAGCCCGCCGAGGCCATGGCCCTGGCCACGGCCGCCTGCGACCCCCTGGCGCAGCGGTTCGAGGTGGCCGTCGTCCTGCAGGCCGCGGAGGGGCTGCCGCTCCTGCACGTGGACCGGGGACGGCTCGCGCAGATCTTCCAGAACCTGATCGAGAACGCCATCCAGCACTCGCAGCGCGGCGGGCAGGTGCTGTTCAGGGCCGAGCGGGCGGGGGAGGACGGCGTGCGCTTCGCCGTGGAGGACTCAGGCCCCGGGTTCCTGCCGGGGGACCTCCACCACGTCTTCGAGCCCTTTTTCACACGGCGCCGCGGCGGCACCGGGCTGGGGCTCTCCATCGTGCAACGCATCGTGGAGCAGCACGGCGGCGAGGTCTCGGCCGCCAACCGCCCGGAGCGCGGAGCGGTCATGACCCTGGTCCTGCCGGTGCGCGCCCGCCGCGCGGGCCTGGCCGGGCTCCTGGCCCAGACGGGCGAGCTGGTGCGCTGAGTGAAACCTTTCTGCGATTCCGGCGTAAGAAGAGAGCTTCCACCCGGCTCTGGCGTATACTTGTACCCATTCACTAGTAGTTCGAGATGTGATGGAGCCGCCGAGGCGCGCTCGGTCCGCCTCAAGGGAGCGATTCCCGGATGAAGCCGCGTCTTTTGGTAGTGGACGATGAAGAGCCGATCCTCGCCGCGATCCGCGACTACTTCGAAGCCCAGGGCTACGAAGTGGACTGCGCGCGCGAGCTGGAGGAGGCCGAGGCGCTCCTTTCGCACATCCGGTACGCGCTCCTGATCGCCGACCTGCGGCTCACGGGAGTGCACGGCAACGAAGGTCTGGAGTTGATCCGTTTCGCCTGCGACCGGTCGCCGTGGACACGCACCATCGTGCTGACCGGCTATGGCTCGACGGAGATCGAGATGGAGGCTATCGGGCGAGGAGTCGACGCCTTCCTGCAGAAGCCGCAGCCGCTGGCGCAGCTGGTTGCGATCGCGGACAGTCTCACGGGGCGGAGCGCGTGAAGCGCCGGCCGGCTCCGGGGGCAACAACCTGGTGATGGGGGAGCCGTCGGGCATGCAAACTCACCGACTCTGGGACCTGATTCTGGAACCGCAGGGCCTCACGACCCTGTTCCAGCCCATCTTTGAATCCGACAGCAGCGGCCGGCGGCTCTTCGCGCTGGAGGCCCTCACCCGCGGTCCCCGCCACACCAACATCGAGCGCTCCGACGTCCTCTTCGAGTATGTCCGCCGCAAGCGTGGCGAGCCCCAGGTCGACCTGCTGGCAATCGCGTCGGCCCTGCGCCAGGCCCGCGGACTGCCCCAGGTACCGGGAGTCTCGCTCAACGTTCACGCCGTTACCCTGGAACGCGAGCGGCGCCTCCCGTTCTGGCTGGCCGAACTGGCCGCCGAGTACGCCATCCCGCTCGACTGTCTGATCATCGAGATCGTCGAGCACGCGCCGCCCTGGAGCGGCCCCCACTTCCTGGAGGCCCTCGACCGCCTGCGCGGCATGGGCGTGCGGATCGCTCTCGACGACGTGGGGCTGGGTCAGTCCAACTTCCGCATGATCGTGGACTGCCGGCCGGATCTGCTCAAGATCGACCGGCACTTCGTGGACGGCTGCCACGCCGACCCCATGCGCCGGGCGGTGCTGGAGTCGATCTCCGACCTCGCTTCAAGGTTGGGAGCGCGGGCCGTGGCCGAGGGCATCGAGACCGAGGAGGACCTGGAGGCGGTCAAAGCCGCCGGGATCTCCCTCCACCAGGGCTACCTGCTCTGCCGCCCCTGCACCACCAAGGCCCTGAAGAGGATGCCGTTCATGGGCGGATGCGAGGAGCTGTCCGACCAGGACTCCAGCCCCGACATGCCCTACGACGACCTCACCCAGGAGATCCCGCTCCCTCTCCAGTTCCTGGGAAGCTGAAGCCCACCGAGGGCCGCCGGTCTCCGGCGGCCCGGTTCCACAGCCCGAGCAGCGAGTCGAACGACCTCCGCCAGTCGCAGAGCGGCTGGACATCCCATTGGAACGCCGGGTAGAGCGGGTACCCCAGGAGGCTCTCCAGCAGGTCCTCGTGCGAGTCGGCGTTCATGACGATGACCCCGCCGCGGCCGGGCAGGACGTAGTTGCAGTCCATGGAGCCGTCTGCCAGGCGCGCCTCGATCCACTCGATGGCGCGCTCGATCAGAGTGGCCATCCGCTCCGCCGAGACCGGAACCATGTCCTTCGGCTCGCACTTCACCAGGTATTTCACAAGAGCCTCCTCCTGCCTGAAGCTACTTGAAGAGCTTCAGGAACACGATGTACATGACGAACCCGTCGTCGGGACCGACCACGGGCACGCCCACGTCCATGTTGACCACCGTCTGCCACGGACCGATGAACGTGCCCGCGAGGCCGACGCCGCCCAGCATCTCGTTGTCGAGGCCCGCCTCCTCGTCCGTGGCCCAGGCCACGTCGCCCACCGCGTCGAGCCGTAGGAACTCGCCGATCTCGAAGCCATAGGTGAGGTGGGCGGCCAGCGCCTCCTCGGCCCGCACCTTGCCTGACTGGTAGCCGTGCACGCGGGTGCTGCCGAAGAACCCGAACTGGTACTTGCTGAAGCGGTCCAGATTGGAGCCCGACACGTAGTCCACCTCGGCGCCGATCTTCTGAAAGCGGGGCAGATACCAGTTCTTGCTCGCGCGGACACCCCAGCGCAGGAAGTCCTGGAAGTCCTCGTCGTAGTCCGGGTTGCCCGGGAAGCCCCAGGG
>JANOCF010001364.1:0-17000 GCA_031412055.1 Holophagales bacterium
CCTTGGCGATGATTGCCTTGGGTGCATCTCTTGTCTGGTACGCGCGAAAAGCGACGCAATCCTGAGCGGTCATGTCGTTGAGCCCGGAACAGGCTTCAAGCGGCCGCGAATGAGCCGGAGCCACGCTTCCAGGCACCCATACTCCCGAGGTGAACGTAGCTCCGGCCTCCTCGCAGAGGCTGACAGACGGACCCGCCCACAGGGTCCGCCTGTTGATACGTGGATTCAGTTTTCAAAGAACCTCGCCGCATGCCGGATCTGCATGGCCACGACCGCTGCGGATGCTAGGGCGCGCCAGAGCGGGTGTCAATAGGAAAGACAGCGCAAAATACACGTGACCGCACGAGATACGTACGCTGATCTTCTCAATCCTCCTGAAAAGCCCTTGCTCCCTCGCTCCGATTCTGGATAATGAGATTCGGTTCCACCTGGAACTTTCTCCCTGGTCGCCGCGCATAAGTAGCGCTCGGCGAGCATTCGCTGAGTGCACAAAAGCATTCGCTGCAGATTCGTGAGCACAACCCCGCGCTCGCGAAGCATTCCGGCCGGGAAGCGGATGTCTCGCTGGGACCCGGAGCCTTCCGCTTCGAGGGTGGAGAGGCTCCGCTGCGCGAAGCGGGACGCTCCGGACGACTCCGGGATGCCTCCACGGGCCTGCGGAATGCTCGCTCCGGATTTCGGAATGTTCGGTGAACGTAAGGGAATGTTCGGCTCGTCCCTCGGAATGCTTCCGGGAAGCTCCGTAGTGCTCGGAGCGGACGGCGCCCGTTCTTTGACAAGCGGTGTACCCCACCACGCTGCCTCAGGCGCAAACAACGCCGGGCAGTGAGCGGCCGGGGCCTGCCTTGGCGACGCAGGCTCCCGGTCACCTCTCCTGTTATCGCACCCGGACGACCACGAAAGTCATGTCGTCGCTGGGCGGCTTGCCGCCGGTCCACTCCCGTGCCGCGTCGATCAGCCCGGCGACCATCTCGTCGGGCGCTCCACCGCCCAACCGCTCGAAGAGGCTTCGAACTCGGACATAGCCGAAGGGCTCGCCACTCCCATCCTGCAACTCGGGGAGGCCGTCGCTCATCAGGAGAAGCGTGTCCCCAGGCTCCACGCCGAGCCGGACCTCCTTGTAGTCGGAGGCCAGCCCGCCCAAGGGCATCCCCTCCAGGACGATCTCTTCCACCTTCCGGGAGACCGCCCGGAACAGCAGGGCCGGCGGCATGCCGGCGGTGGCGAGGGTGACGGCCTTCTCCTCCAGGCGGGCGAGGATGAGGCCCATGGCCATCCGGCCCAGCTCCATTCGCTTCACTGCGGTTGCCGCTCCGGTCAGGAACTCCTTGGGTCCCGACCAGCCCGAGTCCGCCGAGAACAGGCTCTTCACCACCGTGACCATGGTGCCGGCACGCGCTCCGTGGCCCGTGGCATCTCCCACGGCCACGGTCAGCACGCCGGTCTCCGAGTGGTGGAAGTCGTAGTAATCGCCCCCCACTTCGGTGGCCGTCTGCATGGAGACGGCGATGTCGTAGGCGGGGTGCGCGGGCAGGGTCTTGGGCAGGAGGGAGAGCTGGAAGGTGCGCGCCTCTTCCAGATCGCGGGTCTTGCGCTCGTACTCGCTGCGCAGGAGCCGCTGCTCGGTCTCCTGCTCCACCAGACGCTCCTGGTTGTCCCGGAGGTCGCCCGCCATGTGGTTGAAGGCCGAGGCCAGCGCGCCGATCTCGTTGCGCGACCGCACCGACACCCGGGTGCCGAGATCGCCCGACGCGATCCGCTCGGCCCCGTGCCGGAGCAGGCCGATGTCGCGGGTCATCCGGTTCGACAGCGGCAGGATGCCCACCAGGGCCACGCCGATCAGGGCGAGGCCGTAGCCGAAGTTCCGCGCCGCGGTGCGCTTGACCTCCGCCAGCGACTGCCGGATTGGGCGCGCCACGCCGAAGGTGAGACCGCTTTCGCGGTCCCGGGAGGTCGCGACCACCCAGCCTTCGAGGATGTGCTGCGACTCGTCGCCCATGTCCGCCTGGCGGAGATTGAGCGGCAGGCCGCGGACCTTGCTCAGATCCTCTTGGTTCGCGGCGTGGACCTTGCCCTCCGCGTCCACGGCGAAGGGGATCTCGCCCAGGTCTCGGCGGGACCTTCCGAGGACTCGCCGCAGGAGGTGCTCGGGTCCCACCTGCGCGCTGACCCAGCCCACGACCTTGCCATTCTCCTTGACCGGAGCCTGGAGCTCGGTGCCCAGCAGGAGCCGCGCCTCTCTGCGCCGCCGTTCCGCGTCGGCCAACCGGGCCTGGCGGGCCGCGTGCTGCCTCTCCATCTCGGCGGCGCGGGCCTGGATCTCGCGAAGCCTCGCGGCCACCTCCCGCTCCCCGGGCTCCCTCTCTGGATCGGCACTGCCCGCGCTCCCGGGACCCAGGTCCGTGATCACCTGGTCGGCGATCTCGGTGGCCTCTCGAATCGCCTTGTCGATGTCCGCGGCCTCCTGCGGAGACAGAGGTCCCCCGACCTCCTCCACCTGCCTCAGGATCTGCTGGACATCGATCACCATCGGAGCGTGCGGAGCAGGAGGGGCCGGCGCGGCCGGAGCCTGGGCGGTCGTCGGGTCTCCGGACACCGGAGCCGGCGGAAGCGGAGGCGCGGGAACGGACGGCAGGTCTTCAGGAGCCTCCGCCGGCTCCGTGGAAGGCGCTGCCGGGGTGTACTCGATCGAGTCGAGCAGCGGCGCCGTCTCGCCCATCGCCTCGATCAGGGCCACGGGGACCCGCCCCTCTCCGGACTTTCTCTTGAGCATGGACGCGATGGGGATCTCCCCCACCCGCTCGACTCCGCGCCCGAGCTCGGCCCGGACCGCCGACATCCGCCCGTTCATCTCCTGAGCCAGCTCCGCGGCCTCGGACTCCATCACCTGGCGCACGGCCCGTTGCGACGACAGGTAGGAGTAGAGGACGAGTCCCGTCAGCGGCAGCACGGACAGCAGGAGGAACGCGAGGACGATCTGGGTGCGGATCTTCATCAGGAACAGTGTACGGAAGAGTCGCCCGGGAAGTTCGCTCCGAGGAGTAAACTGCCGCGCATGCCCCGTCCCCGGTGCCGTGTCTTTGATGTCCCTTATGTCCTTTCTGTCCTTTCTGTCCTTTCTGTCCTTCTGGTCCTTTGTCTGCTCGCTGCCTGTGCGGACGAGCCGGCACCCCAGGCCGAGGCGCCGCCCCGCAGGCCCACTCCCACGGGAAGGCTCCAAGGCGAGGCGGTCCACGTCGGCAGGATGATGGCGCACATTCGCGCCCTGACGGACATCGGACCACGTCCGGCAGGCTCGGACGCCGAAGCACGGGCCGCGGCCTACATCGAGAAAGAAGGGACGGTCCTGAGCTACCGGGTTGTCCGCCAGCCCGTCCCCCTGTCAGCCGGTAAGTCAGCGAACGTACTCCTGCTGCCGCCCGACGCGGCCTTCGATCCGGCCGAGGACCGCCACCTCGTCGTGGGCGCCCACTACGACACGGTCGCGGGCAGCCCCGGGGCCAACGACAACGCCTCGGGAGTCGCCGTGATGCTGGAGGTCGCCCGCATCCTGAGCGTCCGCCCTCCGAGCCTGCCCGTGGTCTTCGTGGCCTTCGGGGCGGAGGAAGGCGGGCCGCGCGACCCTCGCATTGCCGGCTCGCTCCACTATGTGGAACAGATGGCCCCCGGGGAGCGCCGTAACGTGCTGGCCATGATCAACCTCGACATGATCGGCCACGGCGACGCGCTGCTCTCGACGCTGCGGGTCAACATGAAGCGCGGAGTGCACCAGCGCCTCCTGGAGCAGGCCGTCCGGGTGGGCGTGCCGGTGCGGGAGCACTTCACGCCCCAGATCTCGGACTCGGTGCCCTTCGCCAGCCAGGGTATTGAAACGGCCTGGCTTTGGACCGGCGTCGAACAGTCCTATCATTCTCCGCTGGACACGCAGGAGAAGGTCACGCCGGTGTCCCTGGACTGGGCCGGGCGTCTCACCCTGGCCGTCATCCGTTCCTTTGAGTGAATGAGGCGAGTGAGCGAGGAGATTCCATGGACAGCAGCAGCACCTATGAAACCGACGCCCATGCCGCCATCGTCGCCGCCCGGGAGCTGGCCGCCCGCGAGGGTAAACGGGTGGCCGTGGTCTTCGGCGCCGACTGGTGCCCCGACTGCCACGCCTTGAACAAGGCGCTGACGCACCGGCTCGTCGCGCCCATCCTGGAGCCGAGCTACGTGGTCGTGAAGGTCTCGGTCGGCAACCGCAATCAGAATCTGGACATCATGTCCGACCTCGGCATGGACGTGGTCCGCGGTATTCCGGCGGTCGCCATCCTGGAGCCGGACGGCACCCTGGTGAAGGCCCAGACCGACGGCGAGTTCCGCAACGTGCACTCGCTGCTGTCGGTGGCCGAGATCGTGACGTTCTTCCACACCTGGAAGCCGCAGTAGGCCCTCACCCCCCGACCCCCTCTCCCGGTCCCCCGAACACACCCTCCCCGGGAGAGAGGGAGACTTGCAAAGGAACTCTGTTCCAATCCGCCTCCCCGCCTGTCCAACCTGGGAGGCATGAGGCTCTCTCCACGCAAGGTCATCCTGGGCACGCTCTACGCTGTGGCCCTGACGGCGATCGCCTTGTTCTTTCTGGAAGGGCGGTCGTACTACTCCACTCCGCTCCTGGAGCGGCCCCGCCACGAGGGGTACTGGACGCTCAAGCCGGGCGGAACCGTTGGGCACGCGCTGGGGGTCGTCGGATCGTCGCTGATGGTCGTGATGCTCGTCTACTCGGTGCGGAAGCGGGTCAAGCCGCTCCGCGGCCTGGGCAAGCTGCGGGACTGGCTCGACTTCCACATCTTCTGCGGCGTCATCGGGCCGCTGCTGGTGATCCTCCACAGCTCGTTCAAGGTGCAGGGGCTGGTGGCTCTCAGCTTCTGGTCCATGATCGTGGTGGCTCTGTCCGGGGTGCTCGGGCGGTATCTCTATCTCCAGATCCCACGCACGCGGGCCGGCGACCAGCTCAGCCTCAAAGAGGTCGAGGAGCTGCATGCAGGGCTCACCCTCCGCCTGCGCGAGGAGCCCGGCTTCGGGGAAGAGCCCCTGAAGGAGCTGGAGGCCATCGCGGCCGGCCGCCTCCGCCCTGAGACTCCGCTCCTGCCGCTGCTCTTCCGACTGCCGATCGAGGGGACGCTTCTCCGCTGGCGGCTGCGGTCTTTCCGAAGAAGGTATCGATCCCATGGGGGCTCGGGCGAGCTGACCCGGGCCGCCCGCCAGAAAGCTCTGCTCCAGCGCCGGCTGCTCCTCTGGAACCGGCTCCAGGAGCTGTTCCATCACTGGCATGTCCTCCACAAGCCGTTCGCGATCGTGATGTACGTGTTCATGGTCGTGCACGTGGCCGTCGTCATCATGACCGGGTACGGGTGGGTGGAGTGAGGAAGAGGCTCCTCCTGGTGCTTCTCCTCGCATCGGCCCCGCTGGCGGCCCAGCTCTCCCCCGGCAAGCTCAGCCAGCCCCACGCCGGGTTGGAAGGGAGTACCAACTGCCTCAAGTGCCACCAGGCGGGCAAAGGGGTCGCCCCGTCCCGCTGCCTGGACTGCCACACGGAGATCAAGAGCCGCGTCGCGGCCGGACGCGGGCTCCATGCGCGGAAGGCCCCCCAGGATTACCAAGCCTGCCAGACCTGCCACATCGAGCATCACGGACGGGAGTTCCAGCTCCTCTACTGGGGGAAGAAGGGACAGACAGCCTTCGACCACCGCCAGACCGGCTATCCCCTGGAGGGAGCGCACGCCAAGGAGGCCTGCCGCTCGTGTCATCGGCCGGAGAACATACGAAACAAGCAGCCGCTTCAAGCCCGGGGCAAGAACCTCTCGAAGACGTTTCTCGGCTTGGAGCGCGCCTGCCTCTCCTGCCATCAGGACGAGCACCGCGGGCAGTTCGCTCCGGCCTCCTGCGTCTCCTGTCACACCATGACGTCCTGGCGTCCTCCCGCGAAGTTCGACCATGCCCGCAGTGCCTTCCCCCTGACCGGCCAGCATCAGAAGGTCGCTTGCGCGAGCTGCCATCCAAACAAAGGAGAGCCGGGCAAGGAGTTCCTCGTCTTCAAGGGCATCAAGCACCAGCAGTGCTCGAACTGCCACAAGGACCCCCACCAGGGACGATTCGGAGCCACCTGCCAGCAGTGCCATTCCACGACGGGCTGGAAGACCGGTGCGCTCGCCGGCTTCGACCACTCCCGCACCGGCTTCCCGCTGACCGGCCAGCACCGCGAGATCTCCTGCCAGAGCTGCCACAAGACATCCTTCACGAAGCTGCCGCACCAGCGGTGCACGGACTGCCACAAGGACCCGCACCAGGGACGCATGGGCGCGACCTGCCAGCAGTGCCACTCCACCGCGAGCTGGTCGGCGGGCGCCCGCGGGAAGTTCGACCACTCCAAGACCCGCTTCCCGCTGCGGGGCCAGCACCAGCAGGTGGCCTGCCAGAGTTGCCACACGTCCGGCAGGAACCTGCGCTTCGCCCGCTTCCAGGCTTGCGCGGACTGCCATCGCGACGCCCACGCCGGCCAGCTCGCTCCGAAGACGTGTGAGAGCTGCCACAAGGTCGAGGGCTTCTCCCCGTCGACGTTCACCCTGGAGATGCACCAGAAGAGCGCCTATCCCCTCCAGGGATCGCACCTCGCCGTGCCCTGCATCTCCTGCCACGAGCGGGTTGCGGCGTCTGCGCTGCCGGCGAAGTTCCGAGCCCAGGCTGGAAGCGCGAAACTCCTCCAGTTCCGCTGGGAGTCCAAGGAGTGCGCCGCCTGCCATGGCGATCCCCACAAGGGACAGATGAGCAAGGTCCAGGGTCCCCAGGGATGCCGGACCTGCCACTCGGTCGAGGGCTGGACGCACCTGGCGGGGTTCGATCATGCCAAGACCGGCTTCCCGCTGGAAGGAGGGCATCAGCAGGTGTCCTGCGGCGGGTGTCATCGAACGGCCGACAAGAAGACCCGGTTCACGGGGACGCCCCGGGCGTGCAACGCCTGCCACGGCGATCCCCACGAAGGGCAGTTCATCCGCGAGGCTCGCAACGGGGCGGAGGTGGCCTGCCAGTCCTGCCACTCCGTCCAGAGCTGGGCCCGCGTCACGTTCGATCACGACCGGCACTCGCGCTTCAAGCTGGTGGGCGCTCACACCCGCCTGTCCTGCGGCGCGTGCCACCGTCCGGAGAGCCGGGGAGGACGGACCGTCGTCCGCTTCAAGCCTCTGCCGGTCGACTGCGAGGGGTGCCACTCCCGGGCGCCCGCCACTTCAGGGAGGCGATCATGAGAGACCCGTTTCTCCGCCCCCTCCTGCTTCTGGCCTGCCTCCTCCTCGGGGGGAGCGCGCTGGCGGCGCAGGAGAAGGGAGGCAACCCCCACGGTCCGCTGCGCTGGGGCTGCGAGCGCTGCCACACTCCGGAAGGCTGGCGCCCGCTGCGCAAGCCGCTGGCCTTCGACCATGGCAAGGAGACCGGCTTCCCCCTGGTGAAGAGCCACCAGGAGGTCTCCTGCCTGGGCTGCCACCGCGATCTGCAGTTCCGCAAGGTGGCCACGGCCTGCGTGGACTGCCACCGCGATCCGCACCGGGGCGAGCTGGGGCTCTCGTGCGAGAGCTGCCACTCCCCTCACGGCTGGGACAGCCGGCGGAAGGTGTTCGAGATGCACAACGCCAGCCTCTTCCCCCTGACCGGGGCACACGCGGCGGTCGATTGCGGCTCGTGCCACCGGGGTAGCCCGCCCTTCGAGTTCCGGGCCACGCCGATCGAGTGCTTTTCGTGCCATGGCGAGGACTACCGCCGCGCCCAGCCCGACCACGTCCGCTCCGGGTTCCCGATCCAGTGCCAGACGTGCCACAACACCTCGGACTTCGCGGACGCGGACTTCCGCAATCACGACAATCGCTTCTTCCCTATCTTCTCGGGAGCGCACCGGGGGGTCTGGGACAATTGCTCGACCTGTCACACGTCCGTGAGCCAGGGGAACTTCCAGAACTTCACCTGCGTGAGCTGCCACGAGCACCGGCGCGGCGAGATGGACGACGAGCATGACGACGTGCGGGGCTACCGGTTCGAGAGCAACGCGTGCCTGTCTTGCCATCCGAGAGGGAGGGAGTGAGATGAGAAGGAAGAAGACCCCTCCCCTGCCCTCCCCAGCGCTGGCGCGCTGGAGAGGGAGCCTCCCGGCCACCCTCTTGCTGCTGGTGTTGATGGCAGTACCGGCGCTGGCCCAGAAGGAGGCGGAGATCTCGGTGCGGTACCGGTCCGCGGATACGGTCTATCTGACTGCCGGGCGGGCGGCGGGGCTGGAGGTCGGAGACCGGCTCGAAATCCTCCGCGGCGGCAAGGTCGTGGCGGAGGTCGAGGTGATCTTCACGGCAGAGCAGTCGGCCTCGTGCCGCATCGTGAGCGAGCGCCAGTCCGTCCAGCCGGCTGACCGGGCACGGCGGATCGGCGAGGTCTCGCCGCCTCCCGCGCCCTCCCCGGCTCCTTCTCCATCCCCTCCTCCCGCGCAGGAGGAGCCGGCAAGGCCTTCCGTCTTTGGAGGAACCGGGGATCGTTCACGCCTCGCTCAGACGCGCCTGACGGGCGCCGTCTCGCTGGACTCGGAGACCTTCTCCGATGGCACCGAGGACCGCCGCGACTTCACCCGCACGGCGGCCCGTCTCAACCTTCGGCTCCGGGACATCGCCGGCTCTCCCCTTCAGCTCCGGCTCCGCATGCGGACCCTCAACGAAGAGCGAGAGAGGCGACTCACAGGGGGCATCCCCGAAAGCCAGAGCCGCGACCGTCTCTACGAGCTGTCCCTGATCTACGAGCCCGACGATGCCCGCTATGGCTTCCGCCTGGGACGGCTCGGCACGAGCCCGTTTGTAGGCATCGGGTATCTCGACGGCGCCCTCGCCCGGGTGCGAGTCGTGCGCCAGTTCGAGCTGGGCGGCTTCTACGGCCGGCGGCCCGAGATCGAGGAGATCGGCTTCGACGGCTCGGGCTCGAAGTACGGCCTCTTCGTTCGGCTGGTCCCATCAGCCACAAAAGACCGCGAGCCCTTCGAGCTGCTGCTGGCCGGCATCCGCGAGGAGGGCGAGACCGAGATCAGCCGCGAGTACGTGGCCATCGAGAGCCGCTACGATCCGGGGAAGCGCTGGAGCTTCTACCAGCACGCCGAGGTCGACTTGAACACCGGCTGGCGCGAGCAGGCGGCTCGCAGCAGCTCGCAGCTCTCCCAGCTTTCGTTCAGCGCCCTGGGCCGCGTCTCGGAGCGCAGCCGCGTGGTGCTCTCCTACGACCGCTTCGAGCGCTACCGCACCGAGGAGACCCGCTTCATCCCCACCGAGCTGTTCGACGACATGATGCGGCAGGGCCTGCGGGTCAGCTACCAGGTGGGTCCGCCCCGAGAGCTCAACGTCTCGGTCACCGCCGGGGCGCGCTACCGCGACCAGAACCCGGTCGACGCGCGTGACGACAGCCGAGATCCCGACACCAGCTACTCCCTGGGGCTCGGGACGTGGCACCCGGAGCTGACCGGCTTGAAACTGTTCGTGGGCGCCGACGTCCTGGGCTTCACCAATCCCGTGACCGACGGCCTGCTCGTCACCGGACGGGTGGGCCGGCGCTTCAACGGCGGCCACGAGGTGAGCTTCGCCCTCGGAGGCACCGTGGCCCGCGAGTCCCTCCTGGTGGACGAGGAGCGCACCACCCAGTGGGCCCGCGCCTCCCTCTGGCTGGAGCTGCCGCTGGACCTCTTCGGCCAGGCGGAGCTGGAAGTGCTGACCGGGGACGAGATCGAAGGGCAGCGGCTGAGCTTGGGGCTCGGGTACAGGTTCTAGTTGTGAAGGTGCGTCGCATGGAGTCCTCACCCCCTGTCCCCCTCTCCCATCTCCCTCCCACCCATCCCCGGGAGAGGGGGGACGTAGCTGGAAGGACCTCTCTGCGATCATGCCTCGCCGCCCCAGTCACGTTCCCCCTCTCCCGGCGGGGGCCGGCCGCAGGCCGGGGTGGGAGATGGGAGAGGGGGACAGGGGGTGAGGATTGATCTCCGAGCCCGTCCTCCTCTGGGGCGGGGCCCTGCTGATCGTCGGCCTCGTCGTCCTCCCCTACCTCTTCCGGTTCCGCAAGCGGATCCGGCGGGACCGCGAGCGCAAGGAGGAGGCCGTGGCCCTGGGCATCGACCGGCCCGCGGCCCAGTTCCCCTACATCGACCCGAGCCGCTGCATCGGCTGCGGCGCCTGCGTGAAGGCCTGCCCCGAAGGAGATGTGCTCGGCATCGTGGGCGGCACGGCCGTGGTGGTCAACGGTCTGCGCTGCGTCGGGCACGGCCGCTGCGAAGAGGCCTGCCCGGTGGGCGCGATCCAGGTCGGACTCGGAGACCTGAAGTCGCGGGAGGATGTCCCGCTCCTCGACGAGAACCATCAGACCACCGTCCCCGGCCTCTACATCGTGGGCGAGCTTGGCGGGCTCTCCCTGGTGCGCAATGCCGCGTCCCAGGGGCGGAAGGTCGTCGAGCGCCTGTCCCGCCAGCGGATTTCGGGCGATCCCGGAATCCTGGATGTGGCTATCGTGGGCGCGGGTCCGGCGGGCCTGAGTGCCGGACTCACCGCTGCTACCTCCGGCCTCACCTACGTGGTCTTCGAGCGGGAGGAGAACCTGGGCGGCAGCCTCCTCCACTACCCGCGCCGCAAGATGGTCCTCACCCAGCCCGTGGATCTCTCCCCGTGGGGCGCCCTCGACCGGGAGGAGTACACCAAGGAAGTTCTCCTCGATCTCTTTGAAGGGCTGGTCCACGACCACACTCTCGACGTGCGCTTCGGCGAGCCGGTCCAGGATGTGCAAAGAGCGGAGGACGGAACTTTCGCCCTGCGCACGTCGCGGTCGGAGGTACGGGCGCGGTCGGTGGTCCTGGCTCTGGGCCGCCGCGGCACGCCGCGCAAGCTGGGAGTACCAGGAGAGGACCTGTCGAAGGTAATGTATCGACTCGTGGACGCCGAGGGTTACAGGGACCAGAAGATCCTGATCGTGGGCGGCGGCGACAGCGCGGCCGAGGCGGCGATCGGCTTGAGCCGCCAGCCCGGTAACGTGGTCACGCTCTCCTACCGCCGGGAGAAGCTGGTCCGGCTCAAAAAGAAGAACCAGGATGCCCTCGACGCCCTCCTCGCCGCCGGCAAGGTCCGGCCGCTCTTCTCCTCCCAGCCTGTCGAGATCGGCCCCGGCAACGTCCGGCTCCGCGCAAGCGACCGCGATGTGGAAGTTCCGAACGACTGGGTCTTCGTCTTCGCGGGCGGCGTGCCCCCCTTCGACTTCCTCAAGAAGATGGGTGTCCGCTTCGGTGGAGGAAACGAGGAAGGATGACCCGGCGCTATCGGCCCTATATTGGCATTACGGGATTCACCTCCGCGGCGCAGGTGCAGGACGCGCTGGCTCTGTTTCCCTACTCGTCGGACCGCTGCCTGATGGTCGGCGTGCTCGCGAGCCGCCGGACCTGCGCCGGCCTGCCCGAGAGGATGCCGAAGCGCCATCCCGACGTGGACGCCATCGCCGGGATCTTCCAGGACCATCCTCTCGCCCTGAACCTCATCCACTACTACACCGATGAGCCCGACAGTCTGGGCCGTCAACTCGTCGGACTGGTCGAGCGGGTCGGGCCGGGCCTGAACGGTCTGCAGATCAACGGGCACTGGCCGTCCCGAGCCGACCTCGAAGAGGTTCGATCGGTCCGCCCTGATTTGCGGCTGGTCCTGCAGGTCCATCCCGCAATCCAGGGCGGCTCGCTCCGGGACTTCGCCGGGCTGGTCGACGACGTCCTGGTGGACGCGAGCGCGGGCCAGGGCCGTCCCCTCGATCCGGAGAGTGCCCTGCCCTACCTGGAAGCTCTCTCGGAGAGCGGAGCCGGGCTCGCGGTGGCCGGCGGGCTGTGCGCGGAGAACCTTCCTATGATCGCGCCGCTGCTTGCCCGCTTTCCGGGCCTGAGCTTCGACGCGGAGAGCCGCCTGCGGGATGCCGACGACCGCCTCGACCCGTCAAAGGTCAGGGAGTACGTCGAGAATGCCCTAAGGCTTGTGTCTGGAAGCTGAAGCGACCTCTTTCAGGAAGCGGTCGATCTCCTTCCAGACCTCCTCACCCATAAGCAGGTCGTTGTGTCCGGCCCACGAGACGGGAACCCAGCGCGACCCCGTCAGAGCGCCCGCGACCGTCTTGCCGTGCTCCACCGGGATCAGGTTGTCCTGCTCGCCGTGGATCACCAGCGAGGGCACGCGGACCTTCTTCGCGGCGGAAACCGCGTCGTAGGTCTCCCGCATCAGCCCGCCGACCAGGAAAGCCGGGAAGTGAACCCGTGCCACGTCCGGCAGCGATGTCCACGGGCTCATGGCGATGAGGCCGCGCACGGCGTCCGGATGCCGGGACGCGGTGCCGATGACCGTGGCGGCACCCAGAGACCAGCCGCAGAGCACGAGAGGCCGGCCGGGATGATGTAGTCCCATCCAGGCCACGGCGGCGTCTCCGGTGGCTTGCAGCCCCTCCTCGGAAGGATCTCCGGAGCTGCGTCCATAACCCGGGTAGTCCACCGCCAGCCAGGCCACGCCGAGCCGGGCGAGATCCTCGAAGAGCCCCACCCGCCGCATCGTCTCCAGGTTCTCGCCGTTGCCATGAAAGAACACCACAGCCGGAGCGCCAGGGGGCAGCGAAGGATCGGCCTGAGTCCACGCCACGATGCGCTCGCCCGTGGAGACATCGAGGGCCACCTCCTCCAGGGGAGCCGGAGGGGGCGAAGGAACCAGCAGCGCAGGGGCCGGGTAGATGGATTGGCGGATGAAGCCGGGGAGCATGTCAGATCCGAGAAAGAAGATAGCTGCGAGTATAGCCAGGACGACGAGGAGACGCCGGAAGCTCTTCCCTGTCACGGGGAGATCATAGAATGGATCGAGCGCCAAGCCATGAAAACCCTGATCCTGACCGCCCTCCTGTCCCTGGCCGCCCTACCCCAGGACTTCCCCACTCTCGGCCGCGAGATCGCAGGCATCGTCCGGGGCCAGTTCATGGACGCCCAGAAGGCGGCTCGCTGGGCCGAGAGGCACGCCGGCTACGCCGACCAGATCCACGACCGGGCGGCCTTCCGCGATGCCACCCGGAGCATCCTGGCTGAGCTGGGGACCTCTCATACCCAGTACTACATCCCCGAAGATCCGGGGTACTACGACCTGCTGGCGATTTTCGAGCCCTTCCTGAAGCGGGATCCGAAGACCGAGAGCATCGGTGTCGCCACGGTCGAAGTGGACGGCGGCTCGTATGTGTCCCGTGTCTTCGCCGGCAGTCCGGCGGAGGCGGCGGGCCTGAAGAGGGGCGACCGGATCGTCCGGCGGTCCGGTGAGGAGTTGGAGATCCTGAGCCGCCGCGAGGGTCCTGCTCGGACCCTGCGCATCACATCCCGGCTCATCAGCCCCAAGGAGGAGTGGCTGGAGGACCAGCGCACGGGCACGCGGGTGATCGAGCGCAATGGCCGCCGCATCGGCTACGCCCCGCTCTGGTCCTGCGCGGGCACCGAGCACCAGGAGTTGCTCGAAGAAGCTCTCCAGGGCAACCTCGCCGGGGCGGATGCCCTGATCATCGACTTCCGCGGCGGCTGGGGCGGCTGCAATCCCGGCTTCGTCCAGCTCTTCGACCCGGCCGCCCCGGACCTCACGCGGATCGATCGCGAAGGCAAGAAGACGACCTACTCACCGAGCTGGCGCAAGCCTCTCGCGATCCTGATCGATGGCGGGACGCGGAGTGGTAAAGAGGTGGTCTCCCGAGCGATCCAGCGCCACAAGCGAGGGACGATCGTGGGCGAGCGCTCCGCCGGAGCCGTTGTGGCCGGGCAGATCACGCCGCTCTCGGATGGGTCGCTGCTGTTTCTCGCCGTCCACGACATCGTGGTGGACGGCGAGCGACTGGAAGGGGTAGGGGTAAAGCCGGACGTGGAAGTACCGGCGGAGCTGCCTTACGCGGAAGGCCGGGACCCGCAGTTGGAACGGGCCCTGGACCTCCTGATTCCTCACTCGTAGCGCAGCGATTCGATCGGATCGAGACTGGCCGCCCAGCGGGCCGGCAGAATCCCGAAGAAGATCCCGACCGCTGCCGAGAATCCAAAGGCGATCACCACCGCTTCGGGCGAGATGGCGGTGTTCCAGCCTGCGAGGCGCTGGAGCGCTGTGGCACCGCCGATCCCCACGCCGACACCGATAATTCCGCCAACCAGGCAGAGGGTGAGCGACTCGATCAGGAACTGCTGGAGGATGTCCCGCTTCCTCGCTCCCAGCGCCTTGCGCACCCCGATCTCCCGCGTGCGCTCGGTCACCGAGACAAGCATGATGTTCATGATCCCGATCCCGCCCACCAGAAGCGACACCAGCGCGATGCCGGCGAGCAGGAAGGAGAACGTCCGCGTCGTGGACTGGAAGGTCTCCAGCAGGGTGGTCTGGTTGCGGATCGTGAAGTCGCTGGGCTCGGCCTGCCGCAGCCGGTGGGCACGGCGCAGGACGGCGTCGATCTCGTTGATCGCGGCATCGATCTGCGTCTCGCTCGTGGCTTGTACCGAGATGTTGCCCACGCGGTCCTCGCCGAAGACCCGCACCTGCGCGGTTGCCAGCGGGACGTAGATGTTCTCGTCCGGGTTTCCAAAGCCGGCCGCGCCCTTGGCCGCCAGGATGCCGATCACCTCGAAGGAGATACCGCGTACGCGGACCGTCTGCCCCACCAGCGAATCGGTAGGGACTCTGAGCGAATCTCCCACCGTGGCGCCGAGCACCGCCACGCGCCGCCGCCCCCGCTCCTCGGCCTCGGTGAACAGCCGGCCGGAAACGAGCATGTGGTTCTGGATGTCGAAGTAGCTCGGCCAGACCCCGTAGACCGGCAGGTTGGCGTTGGACGCGCCGAACTCCACCTGGAGTCGGCGCTGCATCTCGGGGCTGACGGCGCGGATCGCCACCGGATTGGCAACCAGGGCACGGGCGTCCTTGGCCGTCAGACGGTTCTCGCCGCGGTCGACTCCGCCGAAGAACTCCTGCCCCGGGCGGACGGTGACCACGTTCACGCCGAGCCCCTGGAGGCGGGCCTCGACCATGCGCTGAGCGCCCTCGCCGAGAGCCACCATCGTGATCACCGCGGCGATGCCGATGATGATGCCCAGCGCGGTCAGGAACGAGCGCAGCTTGTTGGCGCGAATCGCCTCCAGGGCGACCCGGAAGATCTCGGTCAGCAGCATGCGGGGCTCCTCACGGCCTGCCGCCGCCGCCGGAGCCGCCCTGGCCACCGCCACCGCTCCGGCCGCCGCCGCCAGCACCGCCCGCCCCGCCGCCGAACATGCCGCCGCCGGCGCGCTCCCGCATCCGGGAGGTGAACTGCTCCTGCTGCTGCTGGAGGCGCGCCACCGAGATCAGGTAGACCTGCGTCCCCGGCTCGATCCCTCTCACCACCTCGGTGTAATCCAGGTCGGAGAGACCGAAGACGACCATCTTCGGCTCGGGGCCGTCAGGTCCCTTGACGAAGACGACGCCCGGCGCCGCCGCGCCACCCCCGGCAGTCATCGCTCCCGAGCCGGATCCACCGGACCGCTGCCCCTCGCTCCTTTCGCCGGAGCCGCCAGAGCCTCCACCCTCACGGCTCCCTCTCCGCTGCGCGCGAAGGGCGGCCATCTTGTCGCGGACTAGCTCCTCGTCCATGCCGAGGGCGGCGCCGGCCGACGCGGCGTCCCGGATCGAGACCACGGCGCCATTGGGCACGGCCAGCACTCCTTTACGGTTGGCGACTTCGATGCTGACCTCCGCGTTCATGCCCGGCTTGAGCAGCCGCTGCGGATTGGAGAGCTCGACGAGGACCGGGAACATGGTGACGTTCTGCTCCACCACGGCCTGGGGCTCGACCTTGATCACGGTGCCCCGGAACGTGCGCCCGGGATAGGCCTCCACCTCGACCGTGGCTTCCTGGCCGGGCTGGAGGCGGCCGATATCAACCTCGTCCACCAGCGCGCGCGCCCGGACGGTGGCCAGGTCGGCCATCTTGACCAGGGTCGTGCCGCCGGAGACGTTGGCGCTGGCGGAAGCGATGATCTGCCCCTGCTCCACGGTCTTCTCGATGACCGTGCCGCTGATCGGGGCGCGGATGGTCACGTCGCCCGTCTTCTCCTTGGCCAGCTCCAGGTTGGTCTGCGCCTTGAGGAGCTGGGCGCGGGCGTTGGTCTCCTCCAGGCGGGAGTTCTCCATGTCCTGGGTGCTCAACAGCCCCTGCTTGGCCAGCGACTCGGCGCGCTTCCGCTGCGTCCGGATGGTCTCCAGCCGGGCCTGCGCAAGCGCCATGTCGGCCGCCGCCTGCGAGTAGGTGTTGCGCACATCGCGCGGGTCGACCGAGGCCAGCAGGTCCCCCTGCTTCACCTCGTCGCCGGTCTCCACGGTGAGCTGCAGCAGCTCACCGGAGACCTTGGACTTGACCTCCACGATGCGGACGGGCTCGATCTGCCCCGAAGCCTCGGCGCGGATCTCCAGGTCCCGGCGCTCCACGGCAGCCGTGTTTGGCGGAGCCGCCGGGGTCTCGTTGCTCTCTCCACGCCCGTTGCAGCCTGCCAGGGCCAGGACGACCCCGGCAGCGAGCAACAACGGACGAACTGTTTTGATCTTCACTCGTTATCCTCCCCGGCCTCAGGGTTGAGCCCTCACAGAGGATAACAGGCTGCTGGCAAGATCCACTCCCGGTCGCTTCCGGGGTAGCCCGGAGGCCTACTGCGCCTCCAGCCGCGCTGCCGCTTCCAGGAAATGCGGGTTGTTGAACGCCGTGGACCGCATCTGCTTGAGGCGCCACCCGCGGGTGACGTAGGCATCCTCGACCAGATCGTTGAGGGCGTTCGGCATGCCGCCGGTCGTGGAGAACGCCAGCGTGCCCAGGCGGAAGGGTCCGGCCGCCTTGCGGTCGTGGAACATCAGGCCGTAGAAGCTCAGCTCGATCCACTGCCGGCCCGGCTCCAGCTCGGCCGCCGCTTGCGCCGT
>JANOCF010001365.1:0-2569 GCA_031412055.1 Holophagales bacterium
ACGTCAACCTGGGTCTCGCCACGGGCACCACCGCGGACGGCCAGACGGTCAACGCGGTCGATCTGAGCCACTACTTCGGTGGCATCGAGGCGGGCGTCGCCATCGATACCTTCGTCAACGGCCAGGACGCGGACACGCCTCCGGGCCCCACGGTCGCGGTCGGCTCCGCCGTGGCCTGGACCTACACCGTCACCAACACGGGCTCCGTCCCGCTCACCGGAGTCCGGGTCTCGGACCAGCCCGGCGCGGCGGTGACCTGCCCGAAGACCGCGCTCCAGCCCGGCGAGCAGATGACCTGCACCGCGTCCGGCGTCGCCGTCGAGGGCTCCTTCCGCAACGTGGGCACGGTCACCGCGGCACCGCCGTGCGGCGCCCCGATCTTTGCCGAAGACCCCGCCCACTACACCGGCGGCGGCTCCGCAGGCCTGCAACTGCGCAAGCGGGTCAACGGCCAGGACGCCGAGCAGGCGCCCGGCCCCTCGATCGCCATCGGCTCCCAGATCCTGTGGACCTACGACGTCACCAACAGCGGCCAGGTGACGGTGTCGCAGATCCAGGTGGCGGACGACGATCCCGTCATCGTCGTGAGCTGCCCGAAGTCGACCCTGCAGCCCGGCGAATCCATGACCTGCACGGGCAAGAGCACGGCCGTGGCCTGCCAGTACAGCAACGTGGCCCAGGCCACCGGCCTCGCCTCGGACGGCAGGCCGGCCGCCGCGGCCGACACGAGCTACTACTACGGCACGACGCTGCCCGGCATCCGGATCGAGACCGAGACCAACGGCTTGCAGGCCGACGCCGCGCCTGGACCCACGATCCCGGTCGGCTCCCCCGTGACCTGGACCTACACCGTGATCAACACCGGCGACGTGGCGCTCGCCGGCGTCGCGGTCTCCGACAGCCAGGGTCCGCGCGTGACCTGCCCGGGGACCACGCTCCAGCCCGGCGAAGCCATGGTCTGCACCGCCTCCGGCACCGTGGCCGAGGGCCAGTACGCCAACACCGGATCCGTGGAGGCCACCCCGGCCTGCGGCTCCCCGGTGACGGCCACGGACCCCAGCCACCACTTCGGCGGCGGGCAGGCGGGGCTGCGGATCGAGAAGCGGGTGAACGACCAGGACGTCGCCGCGCCCCCCGGGCCGGGCATCCCGGTCGGCCAGGCGCTCCGCTGGAGCTACCGCGTCACCAACACCGGCACCGTGGCCCTGTCCGGCGTCGCCGTCGCCGACAGCCGCGGCGTGCTCGTGACCTGCCCGAAGACCGCGCTCCAGCCCGGCGAGAGCATGGACTGCGCCGGCGCCGGCACGGCCCAGGCCTGCCAGTACGACAACCTGGGAACGGCCACCGGGCTGAGCGCCGGCGGCCAGCGGGCCACCGCGGTCGACCCGAGTTACTACTTCGGCCAGATCAACCCCGGCGTGGCGATCGAGACCTGGATCAACGCGCAGGACGCCGACACGGCCCCGGGCCCCACGATCCAGACCGGCTCCGCCGTGACCTGGGCCTACACCGTGACCAACACCGGCAACGCGAGCCTCGCCAACGTACTGGTGGGCGACGACCGCGCCGGCCTGGTGACCTGCCAGAAGACCGGCCTCCAGCCCGGCGAGCAGATGACCTGCTACACCTTCGGCACGGCGGCTTCGGGTCCGTTCTCGACCACCGGCCGGGTCACCGCCGATCCGCCGTGCGGCGCCCAGGTCTCGGCCAGCGACGCCACGAGCTACTTCGGCGGCGGCAACACCGGCCTCCAACTCCAGAAGATGGTCAACGGGCAGGACTCCCCCTGGCCCGGCCTCCAGCTCCAGGCGGGCCAGCCCGTGGTCTGGACCTACGTGGTGACCAACAGCGGCCAGCTCCCCCTGACCGGCGTCGGCGTGGACGACGACGACCCGGGTGTGAACGTGAGCTGCCCGAAGACGGCGCTGCAGCCTGGCGAGGCAATCACCTGCACCAGCAACACGCGCACCGCCCGGGAGTGCCAGTACGTCAACATCGGCACGGCCACGGCCCAGAGCACCGGCGGGCCCATCTCCGCGTACGATTCGAGCTTCTACACCGGCCAGTTCCAGACCGGCATCCAGATCGAGACCGCCGTCAACGGCAAGGACGCCGACGCGGCACCCGGTGCGAGCATCCGGACCGGGAGTCCCGTGCAGTGGACCTACCGCGTCACCAACACCTCCACCGTCCGCCTGACCAACGTGCAGGTCCGGGACGACCAGGGGGCGTCCGTGTCCTGTCCGCAGACCGACCTCCAGCCCGGCGCGGGCATGACCTGCACCGCGGGCGGCCTCGCCGGCCCGGGCGCGTTCCGCAACGTCGGCACCGTGACCGCCGTCCCTCCCTGCGGAGGCCAGATCTCCGCGCAGGACGAGAGCCACTACTACGGCGTCAACATCGCCTTCGACCTGGAGACGTTCGTCAACGGCCAGGACGCCGACTCCGCGCCCGGCCCCACGCTCGTCCAAGGCAGCGCGGTCGCCTGGACCTACATCGTCCGCAACCAGAGCAATGTGCCGGTCTCGGGGATCAGCGTCAACGACGACAAGGGCATCTCCGTGAGCTG
>JANOCF010001366.1:0-1572 GCA_031412055.1 Holophagales bacterium
GCCGTGGAAGAGTACCCGCTGGCGGATGTTTCGTCCAATAGGCGAATAGCGATAGGAGGGCTGTCAGATTGCGCAGTCGAAGGCCCCACCCAGGAGACGGCAGGTTCGGGTCTCGTCTCCCTTGGGAGTAGAGAAGGTCGCCTGCCAGGTTCCCGCGTCCGGGCTCCGGACCAGCATCAGGAAGCCCGGGGCACCCGCGGCCTCCAGCAGATCTCGATAGATCCGCACCATCGCCGATGCGGGCGGTGTTGAAGAGGGCTCTTCCGCCGCCGGAGCCAGGATGGGGCCGCAGCTCCCGGGGACCAGCCAGGGCGCGACCTGGAGCAGCTCGTCCATGGGCTGGAAGAAGCGCTCCCGGCGGCTCTTCCAGTCTGACTCGCCACATCCGCTCTCGCCCACGTACACCACCAGCGTCGGCGACTGCCGGCGGGCCACGGTTTTCGCGAACGCCGTATCCCCGATCACCGCGATGCGCTCCGGGGTGCGCCCGGGGAGCGGCAGCAGGCGGTCCGCCACCTGCGCCCGCGAGACCGGCCGGCCATCGGGCAGCACCAGGGGATGTTCGCAGACGGTGATCTCCTCGTTGCCCGACGCGACATTCGGAGTCATGGCCACACCGGCGAGATCGTCCAGCCGGATCTCCGGACATGGCTTGTCCAGACCCTCGACCACGGCACGCGCCAGGACCGGGCCGGGGACGATCTGGGTCCAGGTGTACAGGATGCTGCCGGCTCCTACAATCGGAGTGACCTCGGCGGGCGGTTTCGGGGGGGCTGGCGGCGGGGCGGAGGCACAGCCCATGGCCAGGAGCAAGACAGGGATGGCAGTCCGGAGGCGCATGCCCCCAGCATACAGAAAGCCTGTCCCTTGATTCCTTGAAGCCATGCACGTAAAGTAATGCAATAAGCTTCCGGCTCGCAGTTACGTCCGGAGGAGGGCCGATCATGAAACGCGCCTTCACTCGTCGGTTTCCCCGCATCCAGGCTGACGCCCTGGCCTACGTCAAAATTCTTGGCGACCGCCGCCAGGAGAAGGTCGCATGGGTCAAGGTTCTCGCGGCCGGCGGATGCATGCTGGTCAGCAAGGAGTCCATCGGCTTCCGCTCGCTGATGGAGCTGCGCATCTCCCTGGGCGACAGGGAGGTTCGGGCGGACGGCCGCGTGGCCTGGGAATCCCGCGAGAAGCAGGAGCACCACGTGGGCATCGAGTTCCTGCGCATCGGCCGCGCGGACCGCGCCGCTATCGAGACGCTCGTCGCGACGGCAACTGCCGCTTGAGCCGCCCGCACTGCTGATAAGATCGCCCTCCGATCGCGGGAGGGGGATTCATGACCGACTTTCATCACTACATTGGGGTTCGCTACTCGGGCCGCAAGGGGCCGGGCGAGAGGATCCGCGAGATCCGCGTCTACTCGGCCCTGGAAGACCATGAGCCCTACCTGGAGCAGAACCCGGACGCCGGTGACGGCCGCTGGAGCCGCCAGGATCTCGCCGAATGGCTGCTCAAGAGGATCACCCAAGTGGTGAAGCCGGAAGAGCCGGTCATCGTCGGGCTCGACCACGCCTTCTCGTT
>JANOCF010001367.1:0-3108 GCA_031412055.1 Holophagales bacterium
TCGTCGGCGTCGGGGCGGACCCCGATCGGGACCAGTGCTACACCGCCAAGCACTATACTCCGTGCGTCGACTACGTAGACGAGATCTAAGCGTTCGGCAGCCAGCGCGGAGCGTCGAGCCAGGCCCGGCGCAGGAACAGCGCGGTGCCCACGAGGAAGATCGCGACCACGGGCCATGCCACAACATCGTTGAAAGGCAGCGGGATCGGCGCCAGGAACGCCAGCAGGCCCAGAAGCAGACGCTTCTGCCGCGCGAAGGTCATCATGCCCCTGCCACCGCAATGACCTGATCATGCTCGCCAGCGGATTCGAAGTGCACCCGGAGCTGCTGCGCCCGCGAGTCGCTGGCCCTCAAGGGCTCCGATATCGCCGATACCGCCGGCTGCGCCTCGATCAGCGCCAGCGTCTCCAGGATCGCCAACCGCTGCCGCGGTCCGGCCGCGAAGGGGAGCGCCCGGCCGCGGGTCACCAGCTCGACCTCGAAGCCGCGGGACAGGTGGTCCACCGCGGTCGTGGCCGCCTCGCTGACCAGCCGCTCGAAGCGGCCCTTGGCCGCCTCGTCCGACAGGTCGCCCACGGCGTTGTCGAACAGGATGGACAGACGCCGGCTCTGCTCCGACTCGCGCTCCATGTAGACCAGGCTGCCGGTGCGGGCGGTCTGCTTCCAGTGGATGCCCCGGGGGTCGTCTCCATGGCGGAAGCTGCGCAGGGCGTAGAGGCCGTGCCCCCAGCCGGCCCTCCGGCTGGAGTCCTCCCCATGCTGCAGCGTCTCGTCCGGACGGCTCGACGCCGCGGCCGGAAAGATCTCGGGGAAGACCAGCACCTCCAGGTCCACGGGGTAGCGCACCCCCTTGCGGAAGAAGCCGAAGGGGAAGAGGCTCGACACGTGGGCATGGGGGAAGCCGTGCTGGCCGCGCGTGCGGATCATCATGTCGAGATGGCCGACGCTCCTCCCCTGCTTGGGCAGGTAGGGCACGAGCATGGGCTGGGCCGTGTGGGACACCGTGAAGAGCAGGAACCAGCGCGGGAACAGCCGGGCGCGGCTCTTCATCGTGAACGCGAGGGAGAAAGGCCGGTTGGCGAAGACCTCCCCCGGCTGCTCCAACTCGATCTCCAGGCCGCGCACGTTCATCCGCGACAGCAGGCCCGAGAGGATCAGCAGGGCCAGCATCAGGCCCATCACCATGTACAGGGAGTTGTTGCCGGTGTTGGTGGCCGCGATGGCCACGACCACGGCCAGCAGCACGTACCACAGGCCGACCGTGGTGATGCGGATGCCCTCGGGTACGGGCCTGCGCCGCTTCGTCTTCACAGTCGTTTCAAAGCCTCACAGGGGGACGGGCGTCGACGCCACCACCCGCTCGATGGCCTTGCGCGACGCGGCCAGGTCGCCGGCGCCCCGCTTGAGCGCGATCCGGTGCCCGAGCACTGGCGCGGCCAGGCGCTGCACGTCGTCCGGAATGGCATACGAGCGCCCCTCGCACAGGGCGAGCGCCTGCGTGGCGCGGAACAGCGACTGGGCCCCGCGGGTGGAGACGCCGAGAAGGAAGTCGCCGCCGTGGCGGGTGGCTTCGGCCAGCGAGAGGATGTACTCGGTCAGCTTGTCGGCCACGCGCACCCGGGCCGCCCGCTCCTGGAGATCCAGCAGGGTCTCCCGGGTGAGGACGGCCTTGAGCTGCTCGAGCGCGTCCTCCACTCCGCCGGACATCAGCAGGTCCTTCTCGTCGGCGCGCGGCGGATAGCCCAGCGACAGCGACATCAGAAAACGGTCGAGCTGCGACTCCGGGAGGGGAAACGTGCCCTGGTACTCGAACGGGTTCTGGGTGGCGAGGACCACGAACGGCTCGGGCAGGGCGTAGCGCTTGCGCTCCACCGACACCTTGCGCTCGCTCATCGCCTCCAGCAGGGCCGACTGGGTCTTGGGCGTGGCGCGGTTGATCTCGTCGGCCAGCACCACGTTAGCGAACAGCGGGCCGGGGACGAACTCGAATCCCTGATTCTTCTGGTTGAAGATCGAGACGCCGATGATGTCCGAAGGCAGCAGGTCGCTGGTGAACTGGATGCGCTGGAAGGCGAGGCCCAGCGATTTCGCCAGCGCCTGCGACAAGGTTGTCTTGCCGACCCCCGGCACGTCCTCGATGAGGATGTGCCCGCGGGCGAGCAGGCTGACCGTGCAGAGCCGGATGACCTCGCGCTTGCCACGGATGACCCGTGCGACATTGCTCTCCAGAAGATGGATGCTCTCAGCGGTCTCGGCCGCCTCACTGGTGTCGACGCGAATGGGTTCCATGGAGGGTTTCCGATCGAGTGCCCGAATTATAGCTACCTGTATACGTAGCGAAACGCTGTGACGTTTTAAGTCGACCCGAGTCTATCTCACCTGGGAAGCAACCCCGAGATTGACCGCCGCATTTCCGTCTTCTACCATGGGGGGTACGGCGAACTCGTTCCCGTCCCCCGCGAAACGTCACGGCCCTGAGCGACGCTCGGGCCTTCAAGGAGCACACGAACATGGCAGAAGCGAAATTGGACCGGCTGAAGGCAGTCGAGGGCGCGCTGGCGCAAATCGAGCGGCAGTTCGGCAAGGGATCCATCATGCGACTGGGCCAGCGGGAGACGCTGGCGATGGAGGCGATCTCGACCGGCTCGATCTCCGTGGACGCCGCCATCGGTATCGGCGGCTTCCCGCGGGGACGGGTGGTGGAGGTCTTCGGACCGGAGTCCTCCGGCAAGACGACCCTGGCTCTCTCCGTGGCGGGCCAGGCCCAGAAGCGGGGCGGGGTCGCGGCCTTCATCGACGCCGAGCACGCGCTGGACGCCGAGTACGCGAAGAAACTGGGCGTCGACATCGACAATCTCCTGGTCTCCCAGCCGGACAACGGCGAGCAGGCCTTGGAGATCACCGAGATGCTGGTGCGCTCCAACAGCGTCGACGTGGTGGTCGTCGACTCGGTGGCCGCGCTGGTGCCGAAGGCGGAGCTCGAAGGCGAAATGGGCGATTCCCACGTCGGCCTTCAGGCGCGGCTGATGTCCCAGGCGCTGCGCAAGCTCACGGCGCTGACCCACAAGCACAACGTCACGGTGGTCTTCATCAACCAGATCCGGATGA
>JANOCF010001368.1:0-1519 GCA_031412055.1 Holophagales bacterium
CGCCCTGCGCGCGCTGCTGACCGGCGGCGACCGGCTGCACGTCCGGCCCGCGCCGGACCTGCCGTTCGCGTTGATCAACCACTACGGTCCGACGGAGAGCACCGTGGTGGCCACGGCGAGCCGGGTATCCCCCCTGGGCGACCGGGCGCCAGAGATCGGCTCGGCGATCGCCAACACCCGCGTCTACATCCTCGACCGCTCGCTGCGGCCGGTCCCGCTGGGAGTGCCGGGAGAGCTGTGCATAGCGGGCGAGGGCCTAGCGCGCGGCTATCGGAGCCGGCCGGAGCTGACGGCCGAGCGGTTCGTACCCAATCCTTTTGGGAAGGGGGAGCGCCTGTACCGAACGGGCGACCTGTCCCGGCTCCACCCGTCGGGAGCGATCGAGTTCCTGGGCCGGCTCGACCACCAGGTCAAGATCCGCGGCTTCCGCATCGAGCTGGGCGAGATCGAGGCGGCGCTGAGCCGCCACCCGGCCGTCCGTGAGGCGGCGGTGCTCGCCCGCGAGGGCAGGCTCGCCGCCTACATCGTGCCTGGAGATGAGGACGCCGCCGCCCGCGAGATCCTGGCCGGGTTCCTGGCCGCGAGCCTGCCCGACTACATGGTCCCGGGCCTGTGGACCTTCCTCGATGCCCTGCCCCTCACCCCCAACGGCAAGGTGGACCGCAAGGCGCTGGAGCGGATTCCGTCCATCGAATCCGTGGAGGGGGAGTGGGCCGAGCCGGTCTCCGCGGTCGAGAAGACCCTGGCCGGCATCTGGTCCGACCTCCTCCAGGTCGAGCGGGTGGGCCTGGGCGACGACTTCTTCGCTCTCGGCGGCCATTCGCTCCTGGTGACCCGGCTGGTCTTCCGGGTGCGCGATCTCTGCGGGGTCGACCTGCCCCTGCGCGAGGTGTTCGCGACGCGCACGTTGGCTGCCCTCGCGGCGCGCGTCGAGGAGGAGCGGAGAGGGTCCGACCCCGGCGCCGGCCTCCCGCTGACCGCGGGCATGGCTCCCCGGCCCGCGCCCGCGTCGTTCGCCCAGCAGCGGCTCTGGTTCCTCGACCGGCTCTACCCGGGCTCGGCCGTGTTCAGCATGCCGTTCCTCCTGGACTTCGACGGCCCGCTCGATACCGCCGCGATTGCCGCGCTCGCCGCGTCGCTCGCCGAGCTGGTTCGGCGCCACGAGTCGCTGCGGACCACGCTGGCGGTGCCCGCGGGCGAGGTCGAACCGGTGCAGATCGTGGCCCTGCCGGCTCCCGTGTCCCTGCCGGTTGTGGACCTCTCCGGCCTCCCTGCAGCCCGCCGCGAGGCCGAGGCGGAGCGCGTGGCCGGGCTGGAGGCGCGGCGGCCGTTCGACCTGGAAGCCGGCCCGCTGCTCCGGACCGCCCTGCTGCGTCTGGACGGGGTGGACAACCGGCTGTTCCTGAACACGCACCACGCGGTCTCCGACGGCTGGTCGTTCGAGGTGCTCCTGCGCGAGCTGGCCGATGGCTACCGTTCCCTGGCGGCTTTACCGGAGCTGCCGGTTCAGTACTCCGAC
>JANOCF010001369.1:0-7900 GCA_031412055.1 Holophagales bacterium
TGAGCCCGACGGATCTGGTGACGTTGAGCGCGAGCTCTGCTGCCCTCCTGGTCGTCGCGTTCGTCGCGAGCTGGATACCCGCGCACCGTGCGGCGGCCGTCCATCCAGCCGAGGCCCTGCAGTCGCAGTAAAGTACCCACAAAGGTGCCTCGGCACCCTGGCGGCTGGTACAGATCTTGCCGCACCTTGACGCGGAAAATATTGGCCGAGCCAATCATGACAATGGAGGTGACACGATGAAGCCAGCGAAGAATACGATCTGCCTTTGGTACGATGGCGACGCCGAGGGCGCGGCGCGGTTTTACGCCGAGACCTTTCCCGACTCGTCCGTCGAAGCGGTGCACCACGCGCCGGGGGATTTTCCGTCGGGGAAGAAGGGGGACGTCTTGACGGTCGACTTTACCGTGCTGGGCATTCCTTGCATGGGGCTCAACGGAGGACCCGCGTTCAAGCACAACGAGGCGTTCTCGTTTCAGGTCGCAACCGAGGACCAGGCCGAAACGGATCGTTACTGGAACGCGATCGTCGGCAATGGCGGCCAGGAGAGTGAGTGCGGCTGGTGCAAGGACAAATGGGGATTGTCCTGGCAGATCACGCCGGTCGTCCTGACGAAAGCGTTCACCGATCCCGATCCCGCTATCGCCAAGCGCGCGTTCGACGCGATGATGACGATGAAAAAGATCGACGTCGCTGCGATCGAGGCGGCGGTCCGCGGTTGATCCTCGGGCCTGAGAGCTCGACCGTTAACGCTGGAGCAGCCTCACAACCGGGATTCCGCCGATGAAGACGCAATATTACACGGCTACCAGCCTCGACGGCTTCATCGCCGACCCCCAGAACTCCCTGGACTGGCTGCTCCAGTTCGGCATGACCGACGACTACCCCGACTTCATCCGGGACGTCGGCGCGCTCGCGATGGGTTCCACCACGTATGAGTGGATCCTGGCTGACCTCGCTCGGTCAGGCACAGACCACCCGCAGCCCTGGCCCTATGAGCAACCGACGTGGGTGTTCACCTCCCGCTCACTTCCGCCCGTGCCGGGTGCGGACATCCGCTTCGCCAGTGGAGACGTCCGCCCTGTCCACGAGCAGATGGCAGCGGAGGCGGGCGGCAAGAACGTCTGGCTCGTTGGCGGCGGCGAGCTGGTCGGACGGTTCCACGACCACGGCCTCGTGGACGAGCTGATCGTCACGGTGGCGTCGGTGACTCTGGGCGGTGGTGCCCCGCTCCTCCCGCGGGCGATCACGACGCCTCCGCTGCGCCTCCTATCGGCGAGGGCCTGCGGAGATGCGTTCGCCCAACTCCGGTATGAGGTCCCGCGCAGACGTGAGTAAGCCGCTGGCCGGTAGGAGAGCCTGACGGCAGGCTGGCACGGATTCATCGGCATACCCGATTTGTTGCGAGGTTTAGGCCCCCGCACCTCCCCACAGGAAGTATGATCGCTGGTCGGAGGTCCAGGCATGCAAGTACAACTCACCGCCGTATTTCGCCGGGTTCCTGAGGGATACATCGCCTTCGTAGAGGAGCTGCCCGGAGCCAACACACAGGGAGACACCTTGGAGGAGGCCCGAGCCAACCTCCAGGAGGCAGTCGCACTCGTCCTGGAGGCGAACCGAATCCTTGTCGAAGTTCCGCGCCCCCGTTCCTGAGATTGCCGATGTCCGCCGTCTTCGTCGTCCTCTCTATAGTCTCGATGCTCCTGTCCGGAACGGGCGGGTTGGCGACGTCCGTCCCTCCCCAGGAGTTGGAGGCGCGGCTGGCGGCGGACGTGTCTTCGCTCCCCTCGACCCTCGCCGGGCTTGGCCGGGCGCTGGCCGAGGCGGACGGGGAGCGCCGGCGCGAATTGGAGAGCTATCTCGTCTCCCTCGCCCAGGCCCGCGGCCGCCGGCTCGCCCGCCAGGGATCGTGGACGCCGCTCGACCTCCAGGCGCTCCTCACGCTTCAACTCGTCGATCCCGAGCGCTTCGTGAGCGACGAGGCGTTCCGCGGCCGGGTGCTGGCCATCCTGCCGCGCAGCCTCGACCCGTCTGCGCCTCCGCGCCTGCGCGACGATCTCCTCTTCGAGCTGAACCAGGTCCGTGGGATCGACTTCGCCGCGTCCGAGGCGATCGAGGCCGGCTGGAAGGCGGCACCCCGCCGGGCGCTGGAGCGGCGCGTCCCCTTTCCGGCGGGAGCCGCGGACCGGCTCCGCTTTTTCGACGAGGCCGAGAATCCGCTGACCGCCTCGGTCTACTCGCTGCCATCCTTCTTCTTCGACGAGAAGACCGCGGAGTCCTTCCTCTCCGGAGTCAGGAAGGCCGCGCCGGACAGGACCCTGATCGTCCTGACCGACCTTCCCTTGCGGCGGCGCCTGGAGGAGAGCGGTCTGAAGCTGAGGCTTCTGGAGACCTATGGTCGCCCTTACTCTCCGTGGCCGCGAGACCCGTTCAGCCTGGTGCGCGCGCCTTCGGGAGCGGTTCGGGTGCTGGTCCGCCCGAACCTCCAGGAGGGACGCGAGGAGGACGCGAGCCTCGGCCCCGAGCTGATCCAGAACCTGCCGGACGACCTCGACCGCGCCTGGGGAGGTGCCGCGTGGGCGGAAGCGCCCGTTCCTTTTCACAACGGGCAGATCCTGGTGACGCGGGACGCGGCCTGGATCACCCTTCACGCTCTGGAGCCGCAGGTGCTATCCGCCCTGAAGCTGGACCGGGTCCCGGTCGAGACCTTCGCGACGGCGGAAGGGGTGACGCGCTACGTGGACGCGGCAGGGAAGGCCGCCAAGGAGCTGGACACCCTTTACGGCCGGCCGGTGCGTTTCGTCCATCCCACACCGACCAGCCCTTCCCTCATGGGCCGCATCGGCGGCGGCGCCGGCTACGATCTCGACTCGATCGTGACCCTCCTGCCCCGGAAGGCAGGACTTTCCGCCCTGGTGGCGGACGTGGACGCGGGGCGTGCTCTCTTGTCCAGGATGACCCCCGCGGATTGGAAGACCTTGCAGGACACCTACGGTCTGTCCCAGGGAAACGGGCTTGCCGCAGCGCAGTCCACTCCGGCGGCCGCAGGGCTTGACAGCTTCCTCGACCTGGTTGCGGACCATCTCAAGAAGCAGGGGATGGAGGTGCGGCGCCTGCCGGTGCTGTCGGTCCCGGTGGCGCTGCTGAGGGACCGGGAGGGTCTGACTCACAGCGAGTTCCTGATCACCTGGAACAACGTGGTAGCCGAGACCCGGGACGGCCGTCTGCGCGCGGAGGGCTTCGCATCGGGCATCCCCTCGGGGGATCGCCTGGCCCGGGAGGCGTTCGCCGCCGCCGGAGCGCAGCTCGACCTGTTCCCGACGCTCGCACGGAGCGTGATCCTCAACGGCGGCTACCGGTGCGCGTCGAACCACGTGCGGGGCGTGCCCCTTCCTCCTCATTGACACTCGCCCGGGGCTTTGTTACCCTACGCTTCCCTCGGCGGCGGCCGTTGAAAGACGGCTGTTTACAAAGGGATTGAAATAGGCCCGTAGCTCAGTTGGTTAGAGCGCTACGTTGACATCGTAGAGGTCAGCGGTTCGAATCCGCTCGGGCCTACCAAGTTGATCGGCACAACCCGGATCGAGAATCGAGAACACTACGCAAGCGGATTCAGATTTTCGAATGGGCGGCCGGTCGTTCGGTCTCATGCTTAGGCGCTTAGCTCAGCTGGTTAGAGCGCTACCTTCACACGGTAGAGGTCGGCGGTTCGAGTCCGCCAGCGCCTACCAAGCCTCCCTCTCGTGACGCCCTCTCCGCTGGGGCTCTCGCTCCGCCGTCGGTGGCTCCGAGCACCATTCTCTCTGGCTTTACAGGAATGCCGATGGATACGATGACCGAGGTCATCCAGCTCACGCTTCCCGATGGCTCCGTTCGCGAAGTTCCATCCGGGACCACTCCGCTCGAGGTCGCGGCCTCGATCGGCCCCCGCCTGGCCAAAGACGCCGTGGGCGCCGAGCTTGGCGGACGCAAGGTCGACCTGCGCCTGCCTCTTCGCGAGGGCGGCTCGTTCCGTCTCTTCACCACCAAGAGCCCCGAGGCGGGCGAGTTCCTCCGCCACAGCGCCGAGCACGTCCTCGCGGACGCGGTCAAGCGTCTGTGGCCCGACGTGGAGATCGACGCCGGACGCCAGGACCATAGCGAGAAGTTCCAGTACGACTTCCGCTTCTCCCGCGCCTTCACCCCGGAGGACCTGGAGAAGATCGAGCAGACCATGCGCGAGATCCTCGCCGAGGGTAGCGCCTTCGAGCGGATCGAGGTCTCCCGCGAGGAGGCCGAGCGCACCTTCCGCGAGATGGGCGAGACCCTGAAGGTCGAGCGTCTCAAGGACATTCCCGAGGGCGAGCCCATCACCCTGTACCGCCACGGCCGCTTCGTGGACCTCTGCCGCGGACCCCACGCCCAGACCCTGAAGCAGGTCGGCGCGGTCAAGCTGCTGGAGTCCTCCGGCGTGTTCTGGAAGGGCGACGAGAACAACGAGCGCCTGCAGCGCATCTATGGCACGGCCTTCGGCTCCGACAAGGAGATGCAGGAGTACGCGGAGCGGCAGGAGCTGGCCCGCGCCCGCGACCACCGCCGCCTCGGGCAGGAGCTGGACCTGTTCAGCTTCAACCCGGTGGCGCCGGCGAGCCCGTTCTTCCACCCGCGCGGGGCGAGCCTCTACATCGCGCTGGTCGACTACGTGCGCGAGCTGTACAAGCGCTATGGCTACGGCGAGGTCATCACGCCGCAGATTCTCGACCTGGAGCTGTGGAAGACCTCGGGCCACTATGAGAACTACCGCGACGCCATGTTCTTCACCGAGGTGGACGAGCGCCAGTTCGCGGTCAAGCCGATGAACTGCCCGTCCCACTGCCTGATTTTCGCCACGCGGCTGCGGTCCTACCGCGACCTGCCGATCCGCTACGCGGACTTCGGGCGCCTCCACCGCTACGAGCGGAGCGGCGTGACCAACGGCCTGTTCCGGGTGCGCTCGTTCTGCCAGGACGACGCCCACATCTTCTGCACCGAGGACCAGATCGAGACCGAGGTCCTGGCGGTGGCGGACATGGTCCTGGAGCTGTACCGCACGTTCGGGTTCGAGAGTGTCGACGTGGAGCTGTCGACGCGGCCGGAGAAGCGGATCGGCGCGGACGAGACCTGGGACCGTGCCGAGGGCGCGCTCAAGGCGGCGCTGGACCATCGCGGCATCGTCTACAAGATCAACGCGGGCGACGGCGCGTTCTACGGGCCCAAGATCGACTTCCACATCCACGACGCGCTCGGGCGAAGCTGGCAGCTCGGCACGGTGCAGCTCGACTACCAGATGCCGGCGCGGTTCGGCCTGACCTACGTGGGCGCGGACGGCGCCGAGCATCCGCCGGTGATGATCCACCGCGCCATGTTCGGCTCGATCGAGCGTTTCATGGCGATCCTGATCGAGCAGACCGGGGGCGCGTTCCCGCTGTGGCTGGCGCCGGTGCAGGCGGTGGTGCTGCCGGTGTCGGAGCGGTTCCTGGAGTTCGGCGAGCAGGTGCGGGCGCGGCTGGCGGCGGGCGGGGTGCGGGTGGAGCTCGACTCGCGCAACGAGAAGCTGGGGTACAAGATCCGCGAGGCCCAGATGCAGAAGGTCCCCTACATGCTGGTGGTGGGGGCGCGCGAGCAGGAAGAGGCCACCGTGTCGGTGCGCCGCCGCGCGGGAGAGGATCTGGGGGCCATGCCGGTCGAGGCATTCCTCGAGCGGGCCGTCTCGCTGTCGGGCTCTCGCAGCACTGAGATTTAGAAGGAGACAAATTTGACTCGAACCATCCGAGCCGAGGCTCGGCGCTCCCAGGGGGTGAGCTAAGTATCGACAAAGCGACGAGGATCAACGAGCGGATCCGGGTGAGAGAAGTGCGCCTGGTGGACGCGGACGGCTCTCAGGCGGGGATCGTCCCAATCGAGGAGGCGTTGCGCCGCGCCCAGGAGCAGACTCTCGACCTGGTCGAGGTCGCCCCGACGGCCAAGCCGCCGGTCTGCCGCATCATGGACTTCGGCAAATTCCTCTATCAGCAGAAGAAGAAGGCGCACGACTCCAAGAAGAAGCAGAAGATCATCCACGTCAAAGAGGTCAAGTTCCGGCCGAACATCGACGAGCATGACTATGAATTCAAGTTCAAGAATGCTCTACGGTTCCTGGAGGAAGGGGACAAGGTCAAGGCGACCGTCCAGTTCCGGGGACGCGAGATGGCCCGGCAGGACCTCGGGCACAAACTGATCCGCCGGCTGCAGAGTGACCTCGGGGAGTCGGCGGTGCTAGAATCGAACCCCGAAATGGCGGGCAACCGGATGCATGTTATCTTCGGTCCGTCCCGTCAACTGTTGAAGAAGACCTCGACCGCGGACGACGAAGCCCCGGAAACCGGGGCGGGTTGACCCCGGTACGGGGAGTTTTGCTCTAAGTAGAACGAAGGAGGAACCCTTGCCCAAGCAGAAGACGCACAAGGGTGCCGCGAAGCGTTTCAAGGTTACGGCCGGTGGCAAGGTGATCCGGCATCAGTCGATGCACAGCCACATCCTGACCAAGAAGACCACCAAGCGGAAGCGCAATCTGCGCAAGGCCGTGGTGGTGTCGCCCGCATTCGCCGACACCCTGAAGAGAATGCTGAACGCGTTTTGAACGCCGTTCCGACCAAGTAGTTGTCTGACCAAGTAGCTGTCTGTAGTCAGGCTCCCTACCGGTCCACGGGGAGCCATCAGCCCACATCGATCGCCGGCGGGAGAACCTGTCCGCCGGGATCGCGGCCCCCGGCTCCGAGAGCCGCGCGGGTCTTACCGCTCTTCCGGATGGGAGAGCTCAACGAGGTTCGATATGGCACGTGTCAAACGTGGAAATAAGCGCGTCCAGCGCCGCAAGAAGATTCTCAGCCTTGCCAGCGGCTTCTATGGCACCAAGCACAACGCCCATCGTATGGCCAAGCAGGCTGTCGACAAGGCGCTCAGCTATGCCTACCGCGACCGGCGCCAGAAGAAGCGCCAGCTCCGCAGCCTCTGGATCATCCGCATCAACGCCGCCGCCCGCCTGCACGGCCTCAGCTACAGCCGGCTGATCGCCGGCCTCAAGGCCGCGGGCTCCGACCTGGACCGCAAGATCCTCGCCGACATCGCGGTCCGCGACGAGAAGGGCTTCGGCGCCCTCGCGGAGATGGCGAAGCAGGCGCTGGAGAAGGCCGCCTCCGCAGGCACCGACGCCCCCGCTTCCGCGGAGGCTTGATGGCCGAGGAGGCTGCCGAGACCGGGAAGCGGGACGGGACGAGTCAGGTCGACGAGCTCGCGGAGCGCTTCGAGCGCGAGGCGAGCGGCGTCTCCGACCGTGCCGTCTGGGAAGACCTGCGCGTCCGCTGGGTGGGGCGCAAGCAGGGTCTCGTGCGCGCCGCGCTCGACGCGATCAAGAGTGTCGAGCCGGCGCAGCGCCGCGCTTACGGCGAGGGGGTCAACCGTCTCAAGGAGCGGGTCGAGCAGCGACTCTCGGAGCTGGACGGCGAGCTGTCCACCCGGGAGCGCGAGGCCGTGCGCCGCCACGCCACCGTGGACGTCACGCTGCCCGGCCGGCGTCCCGCCCTGGGTTCGATCCATCCGGTCACCCAGGTCATCCGCGAGATGGCCGAGATCTTCGGCGAGATGGGCTACAGCGTGGCCGAAGGTCCGGAGATCGAGACCGACTACCACAACTTCGAGGCCCTGAACTTCCCCAACGACCACCCGGCGCGGGACACGCAGGACACGTTCTTCCTCGAAAACGGGCTGCTGCTGCGCACTCACACGTCGCCGGTGCAGATCCGGACCATGCTGAGCCGCAAGCCGCCGATCCGCGTGATCTGCCCCGGCCGCGTGTTCCGCAACGACAACGACCTGCGGCACTCGCCCATGTTTCACCAGGTGGAAG
>JANOCF010001370.1:0-1875 GCA_031412055.1 Holophagales bacterium
CGGGGCGATCCGGGAGATCGAGAGTGTGCTCGGGCATGCGGCGAGTCGGCTAGGCCGCCTTCTCCAGCAGCAGCTCGTCGAGAAAGGACTCGACCGTGACCAGGAAGCTCTCCACGTTGGGGATCTGGTTGATCGCCTGGCGGAGCTTGCGGCCGTTGGGCAGGCCGTGGGTGTACCAGCCGGTGAACTTGCGCAGCTTGTGCAGGGCGAAGTTGGAGTGCTCCCGCTCGACCACCATCCGGAAGTGCTCCAGGATCAGGTCGCGCCGGTCCTCCAGCGTGGGCTCCGAGTGCTGGCTGCCGTCCAGGCGCGCCGCGATCTGGCGGAAGATCCAGGGGTTGTGCGTGGCGCCCCGGCCGACCATCACGCCGTCGCAGCCGGTCTCGGCCATCATCCGCAGCGCGTCTTCGGGCTCCCGGACGTCGCCGTTGCCGATCACCGGGATCGACAGCGCCTGCTTGAGCTCGGCGAGGTGCGACCAGTCGGCCTGGCCGTTGAACATCTGGCGGGCGGTGCGGGCGTGCATGGCCACCGCGGCCACCCCGTTGGCCTCGCAGAGCCGGCCCAGGTCCAGGTAGTTGCGCCGGCAGTCGTCCAGCCCCAGGCGGAACTTCACCGTGAGCGGGATGGTGATGGCGTCCTTGACCGTGCGGACGATCTGCTCCGCGAGCTTCAGGTCGCCCATCAGGGCCGCGCCCGCGCAGCCCTTGAGAACCTTGTTGGCCGGGCAGCCCATGTTGATGTCGCAGATGTCGGCGCCCAGCTCCTCCACCACCAGCGCGGCCTCGCGCATGGTCGCCACGTCGGAGCCGTAGATCTGGATGGCCAGCGGACGCTCCTCCGCCGCGAAGTGCATCAGCTCCCGCGTCTTCTTGTTGCCGGAGACGATGGCCTTGGAGGAGATGAACTCCATGGACACCACGCCCACGCCGCCGATCCGCCGGACGATCAGGCGGAAATCGCGGTCGGTCACCCCCGCCATCGGCGCGAGCCAGAGCGGGGGATCGACTTGGACGGAACCTATCTGCACCATGGCGGGTATTCTAACCGGTGCTTCCGGAGATCAATTCCGTTCATTCCGGCGGGCGTGGAGCGTGTGCCCGACCCAGAGGGTCAGCAGGGCGGCGATGGCGGCCCACTGCAGCCCGCCGATCACCAGGCTCCAGGCGAGCAACCCGTCTCCGGCGGAGTCAAAGTACAGGATGGAGACCGGGAAGTCGATCCAGGTCAGCACGTTGGCCCGTCCGAAATAGCCCCAGGAGCGCCACACCGAGAGGACGGTGACCGTGTGGAGGACGACGCCGGTGATCACGGCCATCAGGACCGCTCGGCGCGAAGGACGCAGGCTCATCGGAGCTCCTCCTCAAGTTCGGGAGAATCGGCCGCCAGGCGGAAGCCATAGTCGGCATAGCGCAGATGGGGCGGGATGGCCGACCGGGCCGCGCACCGGCTCACCTTGATCTGGTGGCGCCACGAGCCGCCCCGCGAGGAGCGCCGGGTGCCTTCCGCCGGTCCGCGCGGGGCGTCCACGGGCGAGATCTCGTAGAACGCCGAGTCGTACCAGTCCGAGCACCATTCGTGCACGTTCTCCCCCAGCCCCAGGAAGCCCAGCGGGTGGAGCGACGGATAGGCGTCCACCGGCTCCGGACCCTCGCGCCAGCGACGGTCGTAGTCCGGGAGCGACTCGGGGGGATCGTCTCCCCAGGGGTAGACGACTTCCCTCCCTGCTGTCGCCGCCCGCTCCCATTCGGCTTCGGTCGGCAGTCGCACGCTGCCAATCCAGGAGCAGAAGACCTGGGCATCTTCCCAAGAGGGACCGACCGCGGGCATGCGGGGATGCGAGAACGCCGGATCGTCCCAGAACGGGGGCGCCGG
>JANOCF010001371.1:0-2242 GCA_031412055.1 Holophagales bacterium
CGCTTTGGCCGTGAGAGCTTCGTGGTGCCGCCTCCCCTGGATCCGCTGTTCCGCCCCGCGTTCAGACTCCGGCCCCGCCAGCCCCGCCAAAACCCCTGGATCGCGGTGCCCGGGATCTTCGGCGCGGAGGTGAAGGACGTACCCACCGCGCTGGAGGCGGTGCGCCGGCTGCGGGAGAGGGGATACGCTTGCCGCGTCCTGCGGCTCTCGGTCATGCCGCTGACCGACGAGGAGCGGCGGATGCTCGAGCCGGACCGCTTCCTGGCCGGCGTGCCGCCGTCCGAGATCGCCCACGAGCTGCGGGAATGTGATCTCCTTCTCTTCCCCTCGCGGGAGGAGGAGGGCTTCGGCCTGCCGCTTCTGGAGGCCATGGCGTCCAAGGTGCCGGTGGTCGCCTCGCGCATCTCCTCGGCGGTGGACATCACCAATGGAGCGGCGAGGCTGGTGCTCCCGGGTGATGCACGGGCCTTTGCCGAGGCCGCGGAGGAGCTGCTGTCCAGCACGGCATCCTGGCTGCGAGCCCGGCATCTCGGCGCTCGCGCGGCCCGTCGCTTCCTCCCTGAGAAAATAGCCCCCCGCCTGGAGCAGGGGGTGCGCTGGGCCCGGAAGGAGACTGTATGAGGTTCTCACTCAATGCCGATCCAGGCGCGCTCCGGGAGCAGTACGTGAGCGCGCAGCCGTTCCCCCACATCGTCCTCGACGGTCTCTTTCCCGAGGAGATCCTGGAGGATGTGCTCGCCGGCTTTCCGAGCCCGGAAGAGATCGCCTGGCGGCGGTTCGAGAATCCCACGGAGAAGAAGCTGGGCTACTGGCACGAGTCGCGGCTGCCGCCCAATCTCCAGCTCTTCCTCTACGAGATGAACTCGGCGTCCATGCTCCAGTTCCTGGAGGCGCTCACCGGCATCGAAGGGCTGGTCTCCGATCCCTACTACGGCGGGGCCGGGCCGCACCAGATCGAGCGCGGCGGGTTCCTCAAGGTGCACGTGGACTTCAACCTGCACCCCCTGCTCAAGCTGGACCGCCGGCTGAACATGCTGGTCTACCTGAACAAGGATTGGAAGGAGGAGTACGGCGGCCACCTGGAGCTGTGGAGCCGGGACGTGAGCCGCTGCGAGAAGCGCATCCTGCCGGTCTTCGGCCGGACGGTGGTGTTCAGTACCACGGACTTCTCCTTCCATGGCCATCCCGCGCCCCTGGCCTGCCCGGAGGGATCGACGCGCAAGTCGGTCTCCTTCTACTACTACTCCAACGGCCGGCCGGACGAGGAGCGCTCAGCGCCTCACGACACGGTCTTCCGCAAGACCCACGATCACGACTGGTAGGCGATGACGTAGAAGCCCTTGGTCGACAGGCTCTCGGCGTCGACCTCGAAGGGGGCGGAGAGGTTGGCGAAGCGGTCGGGAAGCTCGGTCCTCTGGGGGATGATCTCGAAGCGCTCGATGCCGGAGCGCCGCAGCCAGTCACCCAGGCTGCGATGGGTGAAGAAGCGGTAGTGCGTGTAGCAGAGCAGGCCGATGGGCAGGTAGTCCCAGCGGCCCGCCAGCAGGTCGTCCACGATGGACCAGTGGCCGACGTTGGGGATGGAGAAGAGGGCGCGCCCGCCGGGGGCCAGGAGCTGCCGCACCCGGGCCAGGAAGCTCTCGGAGTCGACCAGGTGCTCCACCAGCTCCAGCGCGATCACGACGTCGTAGCGGCCATCGATTTCCAGGGTCTGGACGTCGCCCTGGAGCACGCGGTGGAGGTGGCGGGCCGCTTCAGCAGCCACGACCGGGTTGAGCTCGACGCCCGTCACGCGGCAGCCGAGGCGCTCCTGCAGGAGCCGGCCGGTAACACCCCGGCCGCAGCCCACTTCGAGGACCTCGCGCGCATCCGGGGGGACGAAAGGTAAGATGTCCGCCCGGACTTCGCCGTAATAGTCGATGAACTCGTGGTAGAGCCCCGCCTGGGTGATACGAGCATCGGCCGGCCCGGCTCCGGCGGCCCTGCGCTCGTACTCGTCCCAGCGGAGCAGGGCGACGGCCGGAGGGGAAGGGGAAGGGGAAGGAAGGACGTTCCCGGGACTCTCCTCCAGGAAGGCGCGCTCCAGCCGCTCGTAGCCGCGCAGGGTGTAGACCGGGAAGCGCCCGGCCAGCCCGGTGTCGGCCAGCCGGCAGGGGCGGACCTCGATACCGGCAGCGATACCAGCGGCCAGCCGGTCCCGCATGGCTTCGAGGCTGCGCCGTGCCAGGAGGACGTTGGCCTC
>JANOCF010001372.1:0-8870 GCA_031412055.1 Holophagales bacterium
CGAGACCGGCGCGCCGAAGCCCACCGTCTCGTCGATCAACTTCCAGGCCGGTCAGAACAAGGCCAACAACGCCATCGTGCCGCTCACCGGCAACCCCCGCAGCCTGGCCGTCTACTGCGGCGCCGTGACCGGCGGGTGCGACGTGATCCTCGACGTCACCGGGTATTTCAGGTAAACGGTATCAGGATGAGCGGTTTGCCCTAGTTGGTATACCCCTTGCAATGTACCTCTTGCGTCCAGCTGCGGCTGGACGTCAGGAGGCAGATGAAGATGCGCAACACGAAGATCCAGCTCGCCGCGATCCTGCTCCCGCTGATCGCCGCGGAGTTTGCTACCGCAGCCGCCCAAGCCGCCACGACACCGGCCAACGACCTCGAAGTCCAGTTCGTGCAGAACGATCTCGACAGCGACGGCTTCATCGCCATGAGCGAGTGGAGGGGCGGCTCCGAGACCTTCGACGGCCTGGATCGCGACGGCGACGCCGTCATCACCCGCACCGAGTTCTTCTACCAGGGCGTCCGCTACCAGACCCGCGAGGAGCGCTTCCGCGAGTTGGATGCCGACCGCGACGGCCTGGTGAGCTCGGACGAGTGGAAGTGGGGAGCGCAGACCATGGCCGTCCTCGACCGTGACCACAACGGCTCTCTCACCCGGCAGGAGTTTGGCTGCAAGATTCGCGAGCGCCGGGCGACTCGAGCCAACACCCAGGACAGCTCCCGGAGCGCCCGTCCTTGATTCCATAGAAGTTCCGATTTTCCCGGGTCCGGTCAGCGGTCTGAACTCCATCTCAGACCGACCCGCAACGACCGCCCCGGCCCGGGGAATCCGATCCGATCCCGCAACCCTCATCCATTATTCTCATCCGGCGTCTCCGAGGATCTCTTCGGCCACGACCAGGAGGACACGCTCGCGCTGGTCCGGGGGGAGGAGGTCGTCCACGTCCGCCTCCTCGATCCGCCGGCGCATGCGGCGGATCAGCTCGTCCCTCTCCTCCCGGTCCTCCTTCCGGCGCTTCCGTTCCTGGGCCACGGTCCAGCCGAACTGGACGAGGCCGAGGAGGAAGCTGGCCAGGGACAGGGCGAGGCCGGCGTCGACGGCCTGGCGCCGTCGCGGAGCGTCCGGTCCTTCCAGGGCGCGGTCGACGGCGGCGGGCAGATCCGCGTTCAGGTCGGCCAGGCGGGCGGCGGCGCGGCGGGCGGCCACTTGGAGCTGGGTCATGTCGGCCCTGATCCTATCGCGTCCGATTGCGTCACGGCTCCCTCTGCCCTACAGTAGAGCCTACTTTTCTGAACCGAACGGAGTTGTAACGCGCACCGGTGCGCTACGCCTATGAATCGCAAGACCTCGCGCCGGGAAAACCGGTGCGCCTTAACCATCCATCAGGAGACTGACATGCCGTCGACTTTGCGAGCCATCCGCTCCCTGTGCTTCCTGCTCCTCACCCTTGTGCTGGCCGCGCCCGCCTTTGCCGTGCCCGGGGCGACCGACCGGACTCCGGCCGCCTCGCTGCTGGTCCCGTTCTTCGAGACCGGCGTCAACTCCGCGGTCAACCCGCACGACACCCTTCTGGTGATCACCAACTGGCGAACGGACAGCCGCACGTTCCACTACCACGTCTGGGACATCGACGGAAACGCAACCGGCCTCAACGGCAACATCACGCTCGGTCCGCTGGGATCGTGGTCCGCGGCCATGCGCGACCTCCTCAACACCACTTCGGCCGGCGTCCGCACGCAGCTCACCGAGGGCTCGTTCTACCGCGGTTTCATCACCATCGACACGGTGACCGCCGCCACCGCCCTGCCGCCCACGGACCCCTCCTACCCCTTCTCCGACGCCAATGTCCTCGAAGGTTTCATCTACTACACCCGCCTGTCGCAGGGCTCGGCGAACGGCCTCGCCATGGTTGCGCTGGAGGCCTTGCCGAACACGGCCGAAGGCTTCCTCCGCGGCTTCTACCGGGGGACTGACAACCGCGAGGAGATCGACCCGACCGGCCGGCGCTGCGCGAGAAACCTCGCCGTGGGGCTGGCCTGCAGCGCCGCGGGATACGACGGCCCCCTGGCCCGCATCCACCAGCGGATCTTCCGCTCGACCCCGCTCAACGGCAGCAGCCGCGCCGTGGTCTTCACCTGGGTTCCGGGAATGATCGACGGTCCTTCGGTCTACTGCGACGTGCCGGCGAACGACTGCGCCTCCTCCTATGCCTACCGCCAGTACGACGAGGCGGGAAACATCCTGGTGGACGGGACGATCCGCCTCAATCACGTGGTCAACGTCATCGAGAACTCGAGCCTGGTCGGGACCTCGGCGGGCTGGATCTCCATCTTCAACATCCCCAATGTCCTGATCGACCTCCAGGTCTACGGGTTCTCCTTCAACTCGGCGAACCCGGCGGGGAATCCGAACCTGACGTGGGACGCGATCTTCGAGGCCTTCATCGCCCTGGACGACGCGGTCTGAGCGCCTGGCCGGCTTTCGCTAGCCGGCTTTCGCGATATCGACCACGACACGGTCGCGCAGGCGCTCGGCGGCGGGGGATAGAGGGGCATGGGTGAGGATCTTGTTGATCCTCTCCATGGCCTTTACCGAGTCGCCGAGCCCCTGGTAGAGGACGATCTCGGCGTATAGATTGTCGGCCAGGATGTTCATGCGGTGGAGCACGGTCGCCACGTGCTCGCCTTCGGGGAAGCGGCGCAGGTACTCGGCGCCGTTGGTCACGTCGGAGTAGCTCCTGGCCGCCACGGAGAGCCGCTCGTTGGCCATCGTCTTCAGATCGAGATCGCGGTCCTGGCTGGCGAGCTGCTGCAGGGCGGCGAGCTGGTCCATGCTGGAGGCGAGGGAGCGCAGGCCGTTGCGGGCGCGCTTGCCCTCGGGGCTTTCCGGCGCCGACTCCCAGGAGCTCAGGTAGCGGGTGACGGCCTCCGTGGGGTTGCCCAGCCGGCTGTAGGCGTCTCCCAGGGCCAGCGCGACCTCGGGGATCCGCGGCGAGTCGGGGAAGTTGCTCGCGAAGGCCACCAGGAACGAGGTCTCGTACACGCCGCGGTCGAGCACCTCCAGCGCCTTGGCGTAGAGCTCCTTGCGCTTCAGCTCCAGGTCCTTGATCTCGGTGTCGAGGCTCTTGATCAGGTCGCTCCCGGGGTCCACCGACTGGATGGCCGCGGACTCCTCGCGGTAGGTGCGGAGCACCTGTCCGTAGTCGCGCGACAGCAGCGGCTTGGCCAGCTCCTCGTCGCGGCGGGAGTGCACCTTCTCCATGCGCAGCGTGGCGGCCACGCCGCCCGCCGGCCAGGTGGCGAGGGAGAGGCTCTTCATGAAGGAGGTCTCTTCCGGGGCGGGCTTGGACTGCTCCATCCAGGTCATGAGCGCGGCCTGGGTGCGCACACGGAAGTCGCTGGCGTCCTTGCGGGCCTCGACCTTCCACGTCTCCTTGCGTGCCTGCGCGGAGCGCATGCGCTCGTCGGCGAAGGGGTGGGTCTGCCAGTAGCCGTACTCCTTGAGCTGCGGCGCCAGCTTGTCCATCTTTTCCCAGACCCGCCGGGCACCGTCGGGGTCGTAGCCGGCCAGGGCCGAAAGCCGCTGCCCTTCCTGGTCCGACTCGTCCTCGTGGTCGCGGCTGTAGCTGCGCAGGAGCAGCTCGCCGAGGATCGCGCTCGCCGCCGCCGCCCCCTGGATGCGGTCGCCGCCCTGGTCGTACCCCACGCGCGGGTCGTACGGAGCCTGCTGCCCGTTGCGGTCGTTGCGGTTGTTGTCGCGGCTCGTCTCGTTGATCAGCACTCCGGCCACCAGCAGGTTGCCGAGCACGGTCATCAGCATGGCCTTGCGCTGCATGCGCTTGAAATGCTCCAGGGTGACGTGGGCGATCTCGTGCCCGATCACCGCGGCCAGCATGTCGTCGTCGAGACCCAGGTCGAGCATCCCGCGGGTGATGAAGATGTGGCCGCCGGGCAGGGCGAAGGCGTTGGGCACCGGCATGTCCACCAGGGTGAAGGTGAACGGGAAGCGGGTGAAGCCGGCCTGCTGGGCCAGCTCGTAGCCGACGCGGTTCACCCGCGCCTGTTCCGCCGGGTTGTCGTAGACCCCGTAGTGCTCCTCCACCTGGCGGGCGACCTGCAGGCTCTTGAGGAAGAGCTCGGGGTTGGAGACGGCCTGCGCGGACGCTCGCTGAGGCAGTGCGGGGAGGGCAATCAAGGCGGCCAGGGTGGCGGCGACGAGGCGTCGTGTCGGGTTCTTCATCGTTCCCTCGTTACGGGTGGTCATGGTATTTCAAGGGTAGCCCAAGGGTAGCAACACCGCGCCGCCCGTCAATACTCCCCGGGCAACTGTGGTAGCGTTTTGCCCATGAGCGACCTGACCATCGAGGTGCCGACCGCCAAGACGTCCATGGAGGAGCTGCGCACGGCTCTCGACTCCTGCCTGAAGGAAGAGTTCCCGGGTGGCATGCTCAAGTGGAGCTGGCAGGGCGAGGTGATGCACCTCTCCGGTCCCGGCGCCAAGGGCACGATCGCCCTGGAGGGCGGCCAGCTTGTCGGCCGTGCCCACCTCGGTCCTCCCGCCAGCATGATGCGGCCGGTGATCGAGAAGAAGATCGCGGCCGTGATGAAGAAGGTCGCGGCCTGACGAGCCTTCGCGCAAGCCTTCCCGAAACTCTTCTCGGTCACGCCGCCAGGCATCCCGAGGAGCCCTGGCTGTTCCACGCCGAAGAATGGCGCTGGCCCTGGTGCTCCTGGGCACGAGTGGCCCGCGGGACGGCCCTCTGGACAGAAGCTCTCTCCCATCTCCCTCCGGGCACCCGCACCGCGTTCCACTGGATCCCCCGTCCCTGGTCCGTAGCCCTCGACCTCGCCATCCAGGCGGCGGGACTGGTCTCCGTCCCCGTCACCGATCCCTCCGACGCCTTGAAGCGGGATGCTCGTGCCTGGGCCGGGCCTGGGAGCCCTGAAGGGATCGAGCCCGTCGCTCTCCCGGACTGGGATGACCCCCGCGAGCCGGTTCTCCAGGACCGGCATGGGGGAGTGCTGGTAGAAGGAGTGGAAATTTCGCAGGAGCAGCTGGCGGGCGCGGCGGAGAGTATCCAGAAGGCGGTCGAGGAGGGGAGCCAGCGGGAGATCGTGGTGCTGGGACACGCTCCGGAGCGCTGGCAGGACCGGGCGGTGCTGGCATGGGCAACCGTGCATGGAGCCGCCACCTTGCTGTCAGACCCCGGGAGCCTGGTGGGCGCCGCCGTCTGGGCAAGGCCGACCGTCTTCCATGGCAACGCAGCCGAGCTGGCCGCCTTGCGCCGGGCTGTTGAGGAGGAGAAGCCGCCCTTCTGGGACCGGAGAAAGGGCCGGCTGCCTTTCGGACGGCTGCGGACGGTCCTCTGCAACGAGGAGGAGGATCGAGGGTTCTGGGAGGAGAGGGGAGTTCACCTGTTTGTCCTCACCCGCCGGCCGCGTGGGAGCTGACTGTGCTCCCTCTCCCGCGGGGGGCAATTGTTGCGAACTTCGGGCCGGCGGTTGCGAACATCGCGCGATACGCAACGGCTGGAGAGTTTTTCGCAACGGCCAACCCTCCAGCCGTTGCGAACTTCCCTCGCGCACGCGCCGCCGTCGGGTTTTTAGCAACCGCCGACCCTCCAGCCGGTGCGAAAAACACGCCAGCCGTTGCGAACTGGGGGTAGTTTGTTGCGAATGGCCGTCCGTCCGTTGCGAACCGAGCCCCGGCACCACCTGCCAAGCCGCTGTTTGTTGCGAAAAATCCCCGGTTCGCAACGTACAACTCTTCGGTAGGAGAGGACGGACCTTCGTTCGCTGAGGAAAACTCGAAGTTGGCAGCGAAAACCTAGAAGGTTCGCAACAAAATCCCCGGATGATGCGAAGTCGTCCTCACCCCCTGTCCCCCTCTCCCATCTCCCACCCTCGCCCCCGCCGGGAGAGGGGGAACGTCTTCAGACCTTGTCGGCTTCGCTTTAGCGGGGATCGCCCGCATGCGTTCCCCCTCTCCCGGGGATGGGCGGAAGGGAGATGGGAGTGGGGGACAGGGGGTGAGGTCCTTGCCGCACTGTGACGTAAGGTGTGGTATAGAAGACAGCCGAGAGGAGACCGTATGCCCGAGAACACCCAGCCCGATCAGCCCCCAGCGCCTCTTCGCCCCGCGAACAACGCCTCTGTCCTGGAAGAGATCACGGAGCGCGCAGACACCGTCTGGACCCGGGGCAACGGCAAGCCCGTCAAGGCCCGCGTAGCCGAGCGCCGGGAACTTCGCGGCCCCCGCGGTCGGGTGGCCATCGTGGACGGCTGCCGCACCCCGTTCATCAAGTCCGGCACCGACTTCGCCAACCTGGACGTGGTCGACCTCGCGAGCATCGCCGCCGCCGAGTTGGTGGCCCGCACCGGCATCGACCCCGAGGAGATCGACCTCTCCGTCTTCGGCGTGGTCGTCCCCGCGCTGCACGCCCCCAACCTCGGACGCGAGGTGATCTTCCGCACCTCGCTGCCGGCGCGTATCCCGGGTGTGACCGTCAACCTGGCCTGCGCCTCGTCGACGCGCGCCATGACCTTCGGCGTCGGCGCGATCCTCTCCGGCGAGGCCGACGTGGTGCTCGCGGGCGGGGCCGAGTCGCTGTCCAACGTGCCCATCCAGTTCTCGCGCAAGGCGGCGCGCTCCTTCATGGAGCTGAACAAGGCCAAGACCCTGCCCGCCAAGATGGGTGCGCTCGGCAAGCTGCGGCCGGCCGACCTCGCTCCCGTGGCGCCCGCCATCGCCGAGTACACGACCGGCCTGTCGATGGGCGAGTCCGCCGAGAAGATGGCCAAGGAGAACGACATCTCCCGCCGCGCCCAGGATGAGATCGCCCTGATGTCCCACCAGCGGGCCGCCGCCGCCACCGCGGACGGCCGCCTGGCCGCCCAGATCGCCCCGGCCTTCCCGCCGCCGCGCTACGACAAGCCGGTCAGCCAGGACAACGGCGTCCGCGGCGACAGCACCCTGGAGGCCCTGGAGAAGCTGAAGCCGGTCTTCGACCGCCGCTACGGCTCGATCACCGCCGGCAACGCCAGCCCGCTCACCGACGGCGGCTCGGCCGTGCTCCTGATGAGCGAGGAGAAGGCCAGGACCCTGGGGCTCACCCCGCTGGGCTACATCCGCTCCTATGCCTTCACCGCTCTCAACCCGGGCGACCAGCTCCTGCAAGGCCCGGCCTACGCCGCTCCCGCGGCTCTGGACGCGGCCGGGGTCAAGTTCCAGGACATCGATCTCATCGAGATGCACGAGGCCTTCGCGTCGCAGATCGTCTCCAACATGAAGGCGTTCGCGTCGAAGAAGTTCGCCAAGGAGGAGCTCGGGCGAAGCGAGGCCCTGGGCGTCGTGGACTTCGAGCGCTTCAACGTGACCGGCGGCTCGATCGCCATCGGACACCCCTTCGGCGCCACCGGGGCGCGGGTCGCCACCCAGCTCCTCTACGAGATGCGGCGGCGCAGCGTCAACCTCGGCCTGGTCACCGTCTGCGCGGCCGGCGGGGTCGGCTTCGCGATGGTGGTCGAGCGGGAGTAGGGAGGCCGCTAGTTGGACGGCACCCGCAGCCCCAGATGCCTGACGAACGGCTCCGCGGTCGCTGGATCGGTGAGCAGCGCCATGCCGTGCTCCAGGCAGTAGGTGGCGAGGAGGCAGTCGACGCCCTGGACGTCGATCCCTCTGGCCACCAGCGAGTTGTAGTGAATGCCGCTCTTGACGGCGAGGTCGAAGCCTCCGAGATCCACCTGCCAGAACTTCCGCAGCGCCGCCTCGGCTGCGCGGCGGTGCCTCTCCTCGGGCATGGCGTAGAGGACCTCGGCGAGCGAGAGGTCTGCCACCGCGAGCGCCGAACGGCCAAGGAGACGGTCCAAGTGGTCCGTCTCCTTGGTGCGCACGCCCGCGAAGTAGTCGAGCCAGACCGGCGCGTCAACGAGAACCTGCACGGCGCCTCCGCTTCGGGGGCTCCGGCTCCTCGAACACGAGCGTCCCCCGCAGCTCGCGCACGCCCGCCTGCTCGTGCAGACGCACCAGCCAGCGCAACGCCTCTTCCACCACCGCCTTCTTCGTCCTCAAACCCGTGAGCTGCCACGCCCGCTGGAACAGCTTCTCGTCCAGATCCATGCTCGTGAACACGAATTCCTCCTGGGGAGTCCCCGGTCATATACCTTCCTGGAGGATTCATACGGATGAGGCCCGCTCCATATACTCGAGCCCGGCGGAGATATGAAGGCGCCCCGCGTCTCCTGGGGATGGGGGACTTCCATATGCGTGGCGCGTCCACGCAATGGGTAGAGGGCTTCTTCATATGCGTGGAGGCCGTGGATATTGGATGATGGGCCGCTTCATATGCCGGCCGAGGAAAAACATTGGGTAGACACCCCGGGCAAATGGGCGGACATGGCTACCCATTGTTTTGGGGCCCTTCGCTCAGAGGCTGTGAAAAAATCCCTACCGCCATTGTGGTGGCTGTCACCCGGCCCAACGGGCCGGGAGAACGGAGCCCGGGGCTGAGCGCAGCGATGCCCTGGGAAAGGAAGCGTCACAACCGCAGAGCGCCCTATAGGGGCGCGAGAGGGTGGTGGCGAATTTCTCGCGGCCCTTCAGGCCGCATGGATGTTTGGCCTGTTTTCCCAGGGCGTCGGCCTGTGGCCTCAGCCCTGGGCTCCGTTCTCCCGGCCCGTTGGGCCGGCCGGTTGGTTGGCACCGAAGGGGATTTTTTTGCAGCCTCTCAGCTTGCCAGGAGAGATTCCTGCCGCGGCCGGCTTAGCCAGGTTACCCGGTCGATGGCGTAGGCCAGCATCTCGCGGCCGGCGAGATCGGTGCGGCCTTCCAGGCGCTCGCCGAGCCGCTCGACCACCCGGATCGATCGCCGGTTC